>CAZYWN010000017.1:0-10946 GCA_964651525.1 uncultured Candidatus Saccharibacteria bacterium
TTTTTCACTTTACCCCTCGCTCGTCGTAATAAAAAAAGCACGGCGATGGAGATTCATCGCCGCACTCTCGTGAATGGCTAGTACAGGGATTTTTTGAGGAAAGCCGCTTCCGCTTCGGTGATGCTCCGGTATCCGCCGATTTTTTGTTTTATGAAAATAGGCGGCGTCTTTTCTCCCAGCAGATAGGCGGTCCAATTGTCTGGGTCGTCACAGTCAGTAAGATGAAGGACGACTTCTGTGACCTCGGCTCCTGCCTTTAAAGTTTTGCCCTCACGCGCATCGTCGTACATTTTACAGATAAACAAAGCGTAGTTCCCACGGTTTGTCTGAATTGCGTGAACGGTTTTATACGGCTCATTCACCGTCATTTCACCACTTTTCACATCCGCGGCGAACCTTCCTTTCCCGTAGTCGTAGGAAATCAAAAAGAAAATGGCAAGCCCTCCACCCAAGAGTATGATTCCCATTAGGAGAGCGACCCATCCTTCACCGCTTTTGTTTTTCTGGAAACCGTCTTCGCTTGCAAAAAAGAAAAGTACAGCGACCACAAAAAGAGCGATTGAGACAATCAGGAGAAAAATGTCCATATTTCACCCTTTCTATTTTGTGTATGAACGAAGTTTTCTGGCCCGATTATAATTTATTCTTTTGGGGATGTCAATGGGGATGTCAACAAAAACCGCACGTGTGCGGTTTTTGTTGATTTTTGTTATACTGGTTGTTATATGGCGGGAAAAGGTACGACGATTATATTGACCGGCGATCGGCCGACGGGGAAACTCCATTTAGGGCACTTTGTGGGGTCGCTTTTGAATAGGGTGAAATTACAGGAGGAAGGCAAACAGTTTGTCATGGTCGCGGATGTACAGGCGTTGACCGATAATGCCGACAATCCGCAGAAGGTGCGCGATAATGTCCTTGAAGTAACGCTTGATAATCTCGCCGTAGGCGTTGACCCCGCGAAGACCACTTTTTTCATCCAGTCGCAGATTCCCGAGATTGCGGAGCTCACGATTTTTTTCATGAACCTCGTAACGCTCGCGCGGCTTCGCAGAAACCCGACGGTGAAGAATGAAATGCTGGAAAAAGGATACGGCGACGACGTGCCCGCAGGATTTCTTGCCTATCCGGTGAGTCAGGCGGCGGACATCCTTACCTTTGGCGCGACGCTCATCCCTGTGGGCGAGGACCAACTCCCTATGGTAGAGCAGACAAACGAAATCGCGCGGAAATTTAATTCGTACTACGGCGATGTGTTTAGGGAAGTGAAGCCCTTGGTGGGTGATGCGCCGCGCCTCCCCGGGATTGACGGCAAGGCGAAGATGAGCAAGTCGCTCGGAAACGGCATCTACCTTTCCGACTCTGACACGGAAATTGAAGACAAGGTACGCAAGATGTATACTGACCCGAATCATATAAATGCAGACACCCCGGGCCGCGTGGAGGGGAATGTCGTTTTCGCGTATCTAGACATCTTTTCCGCCCTAGGAGGACCCGCCTTCGGCGGGGAAGAGCCACTTGCTGATTTGAAAGCCAGATACCAAAAAGGCGGCGTCGGTGATGTGGAGGTGAAAGAGCGTCTTGCGCAGTTACTTAAAAGCACGCTCGGTCCCATTCGCGCGCGCCGCGAAGAACTAGCGCGCGATCCCGAAAAGGTTATGAAGATTCTGGAGGACGGCTCGCATGAGGCGCGGAAAGTTGCAAAAAGAACGCTTAAGAAAGTGCGAAAGGCGATGAAGACAAACTATTTTTAGAATTTTGAATGACGAACTTTGAATTTCGAATCAAACTCGAATGAACGAATTTTTTAAAATTAAATCATTCAAAATTTATTCAAAATTCAAAATTAAAAACTAAAAATTTTTTAAGAATTCGAAACTCATTTTTTAAATTTATGGCACAACGTACGCTTGTCAAAGACCTCCATTCCCACATCGGCGAAGAAGTGAGCATCTCCGGTTGGATAGATACGCGCCGCGACCACGGCAAGATTGTGTTTATTGACCTCCGCGACTTTTCAGGAATTGTTCAGACGGTCATCATACCGAAGGAAGCGGAGGCATATCAGGCGGCGGGAGAGGCGCGAAGCGAATGGGTGGTGGAAATAAAAGGGATGCTCAACAAGCGCCCTGAAAAAATGGTGAACCCCGACCTTCCCACGGGAGACATTGAGATCTATGTCACGGGATTTAGGGTAATCACTAAGGCGGAAACGCCGCCATTTGATGTTTCGGGCGGAGGACATGAAATAGACGAGGAGCTCCGACTCACCTATCGCTACCTTGACCTGCGCCGTCCGCGACTCGCGAAGAACCTCCGCGCGCGGCACGCGTTCATCAAGGAAATCCGCGACTATCTCGCCGCGCGCGATTTTGTGGAAGTGGAAACTCCGATACTCACAAAATCAACCCCCGAAGGCGCGCGCGATTACGTCGTCCCTTCGCGAATCAATAAGGGCGAGTTTTACGCGCTTCCGCAGTCGCCCCAGCAATACAAACAGCTCTTGATGGTCGCGGGGCTTGAGCGGTATTTTCAGATAGCGCGGTGCCTCCGCGACGAAGACACGCGCGGCGACCGCCAGCCGGAGTTCACTCAGCTTGATATTGAAATGTCGTTCGTAACGCAGGAAGACATTCTCCGCCTCGTTGAAGAGATGTTCACGACTATTGTGGAAAAGCTTTATCCGGAGAAACGAATAATGAAAAAGCCATGGCCGCGCCTCACCTATAAGGAAGCGATGGAGAGGTACGGGAATGACAAGCCAGACCTCCGCGAGAACAAAGACGACCCCAATGAACTTGCGTTCGGCTGGGTGCTTGATTTCCCTCTTTTTGAACCAGAGGACCAGAACGGTCCCGCCTCCGCCAAAGCTTCGGCGGGCAAGCACTACGCGCCGTCGCACCATATGTTTACCGCTCCGAGAGAAGAAGATGTCGCGAAACTTGATACTGAACCATTGCGCGTCCGCGCATATCAGCACGACCTCGTTTTGAACGGGTATGAGGTCGGTGGAGGAAGTATCCGTATCCACGACCCCGCGCTTCAGGCGAAGATTTTTGACCTCATTGGTTTTGACGACAGCGACAAGGAGAACTTTAAGCACATGCTCACCGCATTCTCTTATGGCGTGCCGCCGCATGGCGGCATCGCGCCCGGATTGGACCGGCTTCTCATGATTCTCCAAAACGAGCCGAATATCCGTGAAGTCATCGCGTTCCCGAAGACAGGCGATGGGCGCGACCTTATGATGGGCGCTCCGAGCAGGATAAAAGAGGAGCAGCTCAAAGAACTTGGGATTAAAATAATAGAAAGTTAATTTAAAATTTTGAATTTTTAATTTTGAATAAATTTTGAATGAATAGAACGTCTGAAACATTAAACCATTTTGGTTTGATTCAAAATTCAAAATTGGGGAATTCAAAATTGACATAGCGGCGTACCTTAGTGTTTAGGATATCTTTATGACGAAAGACGGCTATCATGTCCACACCAAGATATTTGAAGGGCCGCTTGAGCTCCTGTTGGACTTGATAGAGCGGCGGAAACTCCATATTAACGACGTTTCGCTTTCGGAAATCGCGGATGATTACCTTGCCTATATAGAAAAATTGGGGGATTTTCCAACGAAAGACGCCGCGCAGTTTTTGGTCGTTGCTTCAACTCTCGTTCTCATCAAGTCGCGCTCGCTCCTGCCGTCCTTGGTACTTTCGGAGGAAGAACAGGCAAGCATAGACGACCTTGAGGGGCGGCTCGCGCTCTTGAAACGGGCACGGGAACTTACCGCTATTGTGGGAGCGCGGTTCGGGGAAACCCCATTATTTTATCGGGACGCAGAATATCGCGGGACGCCGGTTTTCTCGCCGCATGCGGATATCAAGAAGCTGACAATTCTCTCCGTTATCCGCGAGCTTATAAAAAATCTTCCGAGAAGAGAGTCCATTCCGCAGGTTATCGTGCGGAAAGTTGTCAGTATGGAGGAGATGATGAACGACTTGACCGAGCGCATCAGGGACGCGCTCTCCATAAGTTTTCGTGATTTTGCATCCGCCGGAGGCGGATCCTCCTCCGGAGGAAACGGCGGAGATAAAACAAAAATTGTCATCGGATTTTTGGCAATTCTGGAGCTCGTAAAAAGAGGCATCATATCCGTTAGGCAGAATGAACGTTTTGAGGATATTGAGATAGAGGGGATGGAGGTGGGCGTGCCGAGATACTATTGAAAATACAAGATACCAATCTACGAATATGTACGAATAATACTAATGGCTACGAATAAAAATCCTAAATTCAAAATCCTAAATCCTAAATAAACCCCAATGACCGAAATCAAAAACGTGTTTAGGATTTGGAACATTTGAATTTTGAATTTGTTTAGAATTTAGATATTAGGATTTAGAATTTAACGGATTTGTATTCATTCGTTGCATTAGTACTCATTTGTATATTGGTATCTTTCATTTTTTAAATTATGAGCACCGAATCCCTGATTGAAGCCATCCTATTCTATCGTGCAAGTCCGATGCGCGTTGGGGAGATTGCGCGTATGCTGGGGAAAAAGGCGGAGGAGATAGAAAACGCGCTTGGCGCTCTTGGGGATAGGCTTGCCGGCCGCGGGGTCCGTCTTGTTACGGCTGGCGACACCGTGGCGCTTGCGACAGCGCCTGAAGCGTCAAAATATATTGAAGGACTTCGCAAAGAAGAGCTTTCTGGAGAGCTCGGAAAAGCAGCGCTTGAGACGCTGACGCTTGTTCTTTACCGCGCGCCAATTTCAAAGAGCGAAATTGACTACATCCGTGGCGTAGATTCTTCTTTTAGCCTGCGTTCTCTTTTAGTGCGTGGTCTTATCGCGCGGAAGAAAAACGGAAAAGGAATCCGCGGCTTCGTATATGCGCCTACGATTGATACGCTTTCTCATATTGGGGTGTCGCGCACGGAGGAACTTCCCGAGTTTGAAATAGTGCGCGAGGAAATAGAAAAATTCCGCCGAGAGTTTTCCTCCAGTGGCGAAGAACCAGAAAACAAAAATGAATCAACAGAATAACAAACCATATAATGTAACGATTATCTACGACACGCCGAAAACAGCGGAAGTCGTTACTCACGTTGCTTTTGACACACGCAACGGCGCAGAAGCGAAAAAATCGCTCGCGCCGTGGCAGATAGCCGTTTTGTTCGGCAGCGTCCTTGTTTTGTTGTGGGCAGGAGGCGCTTTCTCGCAGTTTTGGGGGAGCGATGAAGCAATTGGCGAGAGCGAATCTAAAATGGCGTTTCTTCTTCAAAATCCGTTTGAGAGCATTTTTGTTGAGGCGCGCGCCGCGCTGGTATTTGATATCCAGAAACAAAAAGTTCTTTACGCAAAAAATGAAGAGACACAGCTCCCCCTCGCGTCTCTCACGAAACTTATGACGGCTCTTATCGCCGAAGAGATGCTCCCCAGTGAATCTACGGTCATTGTCGGGAAGGACGCGATAGAGGCAGAGGGAGATAGTGGCCTTCTAGTCGGCGAGAAATGGCGGAAAGAGGACCTCATTGCACTGACGCTGCTTGCGTCTTCAAACGATGGCGCGTACGCGCTTGCTTCCGCGGTGGAGGTATTCAAGAAAGAAAACGCGACAAGTACGACCCCGAACCGTTCTGCTGAGGCAGAAGGCACGGGGCAGGCCCCGAACCAGAACAAGTTCGGTACGGGGCAGGTCTCGCAAGGAATATCTTTCATTGAAATGATGAATACACGCGCGAAAGACCTCGGCATGAACCAGACCTACTTTTTGAACGCAGCTGGACTTGATGCGCAAAAAAACGAGAGTGGGGCGTACGGCTCGGCGCGAGATGTTGTGGCGCTTCTGGAGTATATTTTGCGCACCAAACCGAGTGTTTTGGACGCGACATCGTTTGATAAGACGACCCTTACCTCGCGCGACGGCGTCGCGCACGACGCGAAGAATACGAATGAACAGACGGCGGCCATTCCCGGGCTCGTCGCTTCAAAAACCGGCTTCACCGACCTCGCGGGCGGCAATCTCGCCGTTCTCTTTGAAGCGGGACCGATGTATCCGGTCGCTGTTGTAGTGCTCGGCTCCACCGCCGAAGAGCGCTTCACGGACGTGGAGCGCCTTGTCTGGGCAGCCCTCAAAACACCGTAAGAGGCTATCTTTGTGGAAGTTTGTCCACAAAAATCTGTGTAAAACCCGTTACCGCCTGCGCTAAGGGTAAGCGGTAAACTTGCATGTTTTTTTATTTGTGGTATTATTTATTTAGAGTATTTCGTTGCGAACTGGTGGCTCCTTGAAAGGTGACGAAGATGCCTCGTAAAGCCAGCAAAACTTTTGCTTTTGGCGCCGTTCTTTTTGCCCTTTTCTTTTTCTCCCCCCCTCTTTCGTATGCAGAAAACACAGAGGGAGTTCTTCGCCCTCTGGTGCCGTTCTTTTCTTACGGCAGTTACCAGCCGTTTTCTTTCAAGGAAGACAATACATACTACTTTCTTGACGCGGGCGAGAATGTTTTTATCGGTGCCTCGTTCGCGAGACTGCCTCTTATCGTATCCATCGGGCTTGATCTTGATTCTTTCGTTTTTTATGGAACAAACATAACGGTGCGGGGACAGTCAATAGCGGTTGAGCTCGGTTTCGGCGAGCCTTACTTCAATGCGTATCTCAAGTTTTCCGAAGGTGTTGCGGCGGTCGGAACCGAACTACCGGAAGGGAAATTGGTGACGCGGCATGAGCCTCTCCGCAAACAGCGATATGGCATTGAATCCGGGCTTGGTGTCGCTAATCTCTTTGTTGAAAGCGGCGTTGTGGTTGTCGGAGGGCATCAACTTAAAGACGCGACCCTTGTTGGCATTAAAATCCGCGTACAATTTTGATGGACCCCAAAGCGCCCCGCACTCTCGGGGCGCTTTAATTTTGTTTTAGAAAAATTGTGACAGCGGCGCGCGTTTTCGTATGAGCATCCGGCGTACACCAGACAATGTCCGCGTCCCTCTTCCACCATGTCATTTGTCGTTTCGCGTAACGCCAGATTGCGGTTTCAAGTTGCGCGGCGAATTCTTGTTTTGAAATTTGTTTTTGGAGATAGCGGGCAAGAAAACGATATTCAAGCCCGAGCGCGTCCATTCGTGCCCACGACACGCCTTTGTCGTGAAGTTTCCGCGCCTCGGCGACCATTCCATTCTTCATTCGCGCCGCAAGGCGTTTCTTTATTCGCTCCCTCAGGTCCTCTTTTTGTATCATTATTCCTATTTTAAGAGTGTCAAAAAGTACGCGCGGAGGTTTTTCCGTGTCGGTCTGCGCTGTGCCCCGTACCGAGCTCCGCTCTGGTAGCGGGGTTTGTTTTGCGTGAGTCCGCGACATGGCTATCTCTAGCGCGCGAATGAGGCGGCGTCTATTTTTTGCGTCTATCTTTTCTGCCCGCGCGGAGTCACGTTTTTGTAATTTTTCAAAAAGATATTCTGTTGTCTTTTTTTCTAATTTTCTCCTCAGTTCCAGGTTTGGGGGTACTGGCGCCGGGATTGTTGTGCCGAGGAGCGCGTCAATATAAAAAGCGGTTCCTCCGCAGACGATAGGCAGTTTGTCCCGCGCGACGATTTTTAGAATTGCCGCGCGCGCCTGCTTTACAAAGTCGGCGGCGGTGAATTGCTTTCGCGGATTTGCGCAGTCAAGAAGATGGTGGGGGATTCCCTCCATCTCGCGCTTCGTTATTTTCCCCGTGCCGATATCAAGCCCTTTATAGACCTGTCGCGAATCCGCGGATACGACTTCGCCGTTAAACTCTTTTGCAAGCCGCACGGCAAGATCGCTTTTTCCTGACGCAGTGGGACCTACGACGATTACTATTTTAACGGTGGCTATTTTTTTGTTTTTTTCCAAATTCCAAATTCAAATATTTTAACATCGTCCCCGCGTCCGATACCTCAAACGGGTCATTAGGGCAGTCGTCCCTAAAGCCCGGCTCTATAAACATTTTTTTAATCACGCTGTCTTCTACATACATGCTGTAACGCCACGAACGTTTGCCGAAGCCGAGGTTATCCTTCTTGACAAGCATCCCCATTTTGTCCGTGAAAAGTCCGGAGCCATCGGGAAGAAGCAGCACATTCTTGACTCCCTGCGCCTTGCCCCATTGGAACATAACGAACGCGTCGTTCACGGAGAGGCAGATGACCTCATTCACGCCGAGTTTCTTAAACTTTTTATACGCTTTCTCGTATCCGGGCAGGTGAGTAGAAGAGCAGGTCGGCGTGAACGCACCCGGGAGCGCGAACAGCACGATTTTCTTTCCTGAAAAAATTTCATTGCTTGTTGCGTCTTGCCATCGGTAGGGGTTCGGGCCCTTCACTTTCTCGTCCCGCACGCGGGTTTTGAATACGACATTCGGCACTCGTTTATTTTCCATTTTATTCATATGTTCTTATAGATTAACTGAAATAATTCATCATACGGTAGCATAAAACACGGCATTAAAAAAGCCCCGCTGCGTCAAACGCGGCGGGGCCTGGAAAATGAAAAGAATGAAAAACTAATCGCTAAATTCGGCAAGCGCTTGCCCCGCCATTTCCGGAGTCCAGTAGCCGCGCTCTTTGAATCCGTTGATGATGTCCCGAAGAGTGAAAAGAACGATAACCTGTTTGAACCCGCGTTTTTTGAGCTCCTCTACGACATGCCACTCCCGTGCGACGAGAATGATCTGCGGCATGCCGTATGCGGGGTAGCCGTCTTCCAGGAGCCGTTTCGCCGCTTCAACCTTTGACGCTCCGTCAGTAACGACATTGTCAACAGCGCAGTAGAAGTGCTTTTCCGTATCGGGCGCGCCGTTTACCCAGCCGTTGTGCGCCCCGTGTTTTTTCTGCACTTCCCTCATGACACGGAAGCATAGTTTTGTGCAAATGTTCCACGCTTTTCTCGGATCCCATTCTGGCTCAAAAAAACGTACCATAGCGGCCGCTTGCGCCAAGGGTGTTCCCGCCGTCGGGATGCCTATGATGCAGGGAATGCGGGGGTCATCAGGGAGCGTCAGTTTTTCAAAAATAGACTGCACCGCTTTTCTGATTTCTCCCCCAAGCATATAGAGGAGATTGGGATTATCGGTGATGTCTTCCCTTCCGAAAACGTAAACATGTGACCGCTTTCCTGATTTCAGAGTAAACGGTTCAGGGTTCCATTTCACGAATCCATGGTTATACATCAGTTCAAGGAGCGCGTGCGAAAGATTCCCTACGGGGCGAGACGTGTCCATAAACGCCTTTTTGGATGAATTGTTTGGAACAGGGTATCTAACGGGGAATTGTACAATATTTCCACAAAAAAACAACCCCTTGATTGAGAAAGTTGTTTTTTGAAAATGCCGGAGGTGGGACTCGAACCCTCATGGGTTTCCCCACACGATTTTGAGTTCCGCCGAAGGCGGACAGGCGTGCGCGTCCCGCACTAAAAAATTGCCGATGGAATATTACTTGATGCCGAGAGAGGGACTCGAACCCTCATGGGTTTCCCCACACGATTTTGAGTCGTGCGCGTATACCATTCCGCCACCTCGGCAATTTCGCCATTTATATAATCCTCCGTCAATTCTAACAATTTTGGTTATGAAAAGCAATTTTGATACAATGAAAAGGAACAATCATGGAACCAGTGCAGCAAAAAAAACACTACAACTCCGTTTTTTGGGTAGAGGTGGATAAAATCCGCCCAAATCCGTATCAGCCCCGCAAAGAGTTTGACGAGGCGAAATTGCGCGAGCTCGGGGACTCAATACGGCAGTATGGCGTGCTTCAGCCCCTGGTCGTGACGCGGCACGAAGAGACGCGCGGAGACGGCGGCATTCAGGTATATTACGAACTTATCGCCGGTGAACGTCGCACGCGCGCGGCGCGGCTTGCCGGCGTGCACCAGGTGCCGGTTCTTATCCGCGAAGGGGATGCCTCCGAGGCATCGGCGCGGCTCAAACTTGAACTCGCGATTATAGAGAACCTTCAACGCGAAGATTTGAGCCCCATAGAACGCGCGCGGGCATTCAAACAACTCACGGAAGAATTCGGATTCAAACACAGCGAAGTGGCGAAAAAAGTAGGCAAGAGCCGCGAGTATGTCACGAACTCAATCCGCCTCCTCATGCTGCCTCAAGAGATGTTGACCGCGCTTGAAGAGAAAAAAATCAGCGAAGGGCATACGCGCCCGCTCCTGATGCTCGCCGATAAAAAAGAAGAACAGGAAGTCCTTTTCAAAGACATAATCTACAAACGGTTGAATGTCCGCGAGGCGGAGCTGACCGCCCGCGCCATCGCGCAGGACCGCGCGCGGAAACCCTTGCATCCAAATCCGGAGTTTACGAGAATTGAGCGCGAATTCGTGGAGCGGCTCGGCACGCGGGTTCGTATTGACCAGCGGGAAAAAGGTGGGAAAATAATCATCAGTTTCTTCTCCGATGAGGATTTGCAAAAAATTCTTGATTCTTTCGGAGAGGGGAAAGAAAGAGGCGCATTTCCCGTAGCGCCGCCATCGGAAAACGAAATGCCGTTTTCCGCCGAAGGTGGAGAGGGTAGTGTTCTGCCGCAGGTGGCGCCGGAGCAAGAGCCGCAATTCCTTACCGCAGTGGCGGATGAACCTGCTACCCCCGAGAAGAACAACAATGATGACGAGGAGTATCTCTATTCCGTCAAAAATTTTACGGTGTAACTAAAATAAACTCGAAGCACAAATATCGAAATACGAAACAATGTTCAAATTTCCTAAATTCAAATATTCAAAACGCGTGTTTTAGGTTTTGGTCATTCTGATTTTGAATTTGTTTCTGATTTCGATATTCGTGCTTCGGATTTGTTCTTGATTTTTATTTTTTTCTTGCGAGCGCCGTCTTGATGTGTTTTTTTGCGATAGCGGTTTTTGCGTATGAGAGCCATTTCGCGGACGGCGCGCTTGATTTCTTGGTGACAATTTCAACGATGTCGC
>CAZYWN010000018.1:0-10679 GCA_964651525.1 uncultured Candidatus Saccharibacteria bacterium
TTTTGACGACCGAGGTTGCGATTGCGGATGAGCCAAAGGAGGAGAAGGAAGGCGCGGGTGCGGGAATGGGCGGCGGCATGCCTGACATGGGAGGAATGTATTAGATTAGAAAATAGAAGCTGGAATTTGGAATCTGGAAAAAAGAAAATAGAGAAAACCCGTGGAAAACTCGGCGCAAGGTACGCCAAGAGTTTTCCACGGGTTTTTTCGTAGCAGGGCGGCTTCCATTTTGCGTTTTTTTATGCTATTTTCTAGTCACTATTAACTACTTTCCCTAGTGGCTAAACCCTAGTGGCTAATTACTTCTTTATGACCATCCTCTACATAATTCTCGGCATCCTCGGAGTCGTTGTGCTCTATGTCATCTATGCCTATAACCGCCTCGTGACCTACACGAACCGCGCGGAGGAGGCGTGGGCAGACATTGATGTCCAGCTGAAGCGCCGCTACGACCTCATCCCGAACCTTGTGAACGCGGTGAGAGGGTACATGACGCACGAGGCGGGGACGCTTGAAAAGGTAACCGAAGCGCGCGCGAAGGCGATGCAGGCGCATTCCGTCTCCGAGCACGGCGAAGCGGAGAACATGCTCACGGGCGCCTTAAAAAGCATCTTTGCGCTCTCGGAAAATTATCCCGACCTCAAGGCGAACCAGAACTTCATAGAGCTTCAGCGCGAACTTTCAGACACCGAAAACAAGATTCAAGCGGCGCGGCGATTTTACAATACGAACGTGCGCGACCTCCAGAACTCTCTTGAATCGTTTCCGACAAATTATATCGGCAAGAATTTTGGCTTCAAGAGCCGCGACTTTTTTGAGTTAAAAGAGGATGTTGCTCGTAATCCGGTGGAAGTTAAGTTTTGATTGTAAAAAATAGTTACATTATTAGCCAATCAAGAAAAACAATATGAAAAAAAATCACTTCATAAAAAGAATGTTGAACCCGTATGAAAATAAGTGGGTAGCGTTATCACCAGACCATAAGAATGTTTTGTCAAGCGGTCAAACGTTGCATGACGCCAGAGAACAACTGAATAAAAAAAATAAAAAAGACGCCATTTTCTTTAAGGTATTGCCCGGAGGAGTTAATTACGCGCCTTTCTTGCATGAAATACAAGTATAGCGGTATCTACGATTTTTCAAATACGAACAAGCGATTGATGAAAAGACCCATCATTGAGGTAGAGTTATTCAATGATGGAGACAGTATAAAAGGAGCGGCGGTCATTGATTCCGGGGCTGATAAATCACTATTCAATATGGCGTATGCAAAGGAAATAGGAATTGACCTTACCAATGCGCGCAAGGAAGAATTTATTGGAATAGGCGGAACGCGGATTTCATGTTTCGTAACTGTTATAGAAATAAAAATACAATATATAGATGAAAAATATAAAATTGAAGCAGGTTTTATAGAAAGCAACGCGGTAAATATCCTTTTAGGACAAGAAGGATTCTTTGACCAAAACAGAATACGGTTTGAAAAAGACCACGACACTTTTGAGATTATTCCGGCTAAGAAAGAATAATTTTTATCTTTATGGCGCAAACCGTAAGCGACAACGAACGCCACCGCATCGTCCTGACCTGCATCATTCACGACGGACGCGGGCGCTACCTCGCGACGAAGCGCGCGCCGACCAAGAAAGCATTTCCAAACAAATGGACCGTCCCCGGCGGCGGGCTGGAGCCGGATGATTATCTAAAAACGAAAAAGACCACGAAAGAAGCGTGGTATTTTGTGGTGGAGAAAGCGCTTCGCCGCGAGGTGAAAGAGGAGGTGAATCTTGAAATTGAGAAGCCCGTGTTTCTTGTTGATTTAATTTTTATCCGCCCCGACAAAGTGCCGGTTTTGACGCTCTCCTACATGGCGAAGAAAAAATCCGGCGCGGTAAAATTGGAAGAAGGAGATGCGACTGAGTTTCGCTGGGTCACGCCCGCGGAGGCAAAAAAACTTGATTTCATTTCCGGCATCGCCGAAGAAATTAAATATGCGGACGATATCTTAAACGGTAAGCGCAACCCAAGAATTAGACTTTAGGAGATTGGTCAAAAATTTTCCCGCCTCGGTTCAACATGAACGGGGCATTTTTTCCTGCATAAGAACGGCACGGAAATTGACTTTATTTCGCAATTATGTTATTCAAGAAATCAGAAGGTGCATAGTTTCTCCCCGAACTTTTTTAGGGAAGACGGCACATGAACGAGTTCGTTCCATTTGGGATAGCAGTTCTTGTTTTTCTCGTCATCAAGAGATTGTATCTCCGCGCTGTTTCCGCGGAAATCATCAGATATGCCGGCATTGATGATGTTGAAGTCACTTTGCACGGATTAAACCAGAAAGACATCATAGAAAAAGTTCGTGACAATCTGGTGGATAAGGATGATCTTTTGGTCTATCGCGGGAGTGTCCTTCTTCGGTGTTTTCGCGACGAAGGGTTGATTCAAGAAAGCGATTTCGTGAATTTTAGTGGATTGCTTGCGAAGCCGCTCCCTTCCAGGAGCGTACGCTATGGCCACACCAACACGGACGCGCTCATGGCACGGCGACTTCCGTGGCGCGATAGAAAGTGCCGGAAGCAGGCATCAGAAACTCTGCGTCTGAAATGCGAAGAGTTTCGCGCCGACCTGCGAACGCATCGCTGGGTTTTCAGGAAATTTTTTGATGCGTTCTTAATGCGCGATTAGCCCACCCCGACCTTCTCTGTGTCGGGGTATTTTTTTTTGTGCTTGACTCTCCGTTTTACCCGTGCTTTACTTTCTGTGCCTGACAACAGGCGCGTAGTTCTTTGACATCGGGAATAGTCCCATGCCAAAACCTCACTGCCTGCCAAGGCGCGAACGAGGAGAAGGAAGATGGACGAGAACACTGATTTTTCGGCACCTAACACACCATTTGTCGGCGCGCGCACTTTTGCGGCAATTACAGACGAAACCCCCCGATTCGTATCAGTGCACAAAACGCTTCGCCTAATATGGGAAAGTCGCGTTCTTGAGGTGCGCAAAGCGCTTACAAAGAATCTCTCGTACGCTGACTTCATGGACGAGGAATTCTTGAAAGACAACGCACCGGCTGTTGCTGACTTCACAGAAAAGGTGATACGCGCGATGGCTTTGGCGGATGGAGGATATAATTCAGAGCCGTCAACCGAACTGCTCGTATGGTATCTAAAAACGCCGGTTTTCTCCGTGCGTGCACCCATGCGTGCAATTGAGTTTGCGGTCGAATTGCTGAATGATGTTAAAAAAAGTGCATTTCCGCGTTATAAATCCGTACATGGTGCAATTTACGGCGCCATCAAGCGAGAGCCGGAATGGTACTGGGCGCCGTCGGTGCCGGAGTATCTGGAAGAATCGCTTGCGCATGAAAACTGGACGCTCGTAGAGCGCGCGCTGGAGCTCATCTGCCTCGCTGAGGATACTTCGTTTTTTGAACCGGTACGACAGCTTTCTGTAGCGGCGCAGCAAGCGGAGGAAAAAGCGGAAGATTTCAAAACGAGAAACGCCGAATCGCGATTCGCCTCCGCAAAAATCCGCGGCGTGCTTCAGGAAGCCGTGCGGCATCTCTTGATTTGCAAGACGGAACAAGACGAGACCACCAAAGGAGGATTTGAAGATGTGGTTTCTCGTTATATCGTCATGCGCGCGGGGTTGACAGGACTGGGCATAAAAATAAAAACCGAACTTCGTTGCCCGAGTCAAAATGACAGGGAGAACTTTCCGCGCGGTGAGTATCTCCCACTTGAACTTTTCATTGAATGTCAGGGCGGAGAAAAAGAGACCGCAGAATTTTCTGGGATACTCAAAAAACTTCGTCTGAGCGTAAAAGAGGAGGGAGCGGAACTCTACGAGGCGTTTCCGAAGCCGGGCGGCTTTCCTTCCGGACAATCCCCGCACCTTATATTCCAGCCGGTAAGTTCACATACAAAAATTCTCTTCAAACCGCTTGCGCGGAAGACCGCGCGCGTGCGCATTGAACTTATGAAGTTTGACGAAAACGCTGACCAGACGCCATTTCCCGGCAAAGGAATGTTTGTGCCGATTGCGAAAATAACCAGATATATACATCGCGCCGAATAGACGCATCGTCCCCGCCCCGATTCAACATGGTTGAATCGGGGCGATTTTTGTTGTATATTTGCTAGGATTTAGCCACTAGGGTCTAGCCACTAAAAACGACGGTGCTTCCTATTGGCTAGTGGCTAACTACTAATGACTAATTTATACACTCACCAAGAATCAAATACCCGCAAGACATGGATTTTCATGGCGGGCTTTTTTGTGGCGGTCATCTTTTTGGGTTGGACGTTCTCATGGGCGTTCGGCAATGTCTTGATTTTGTATTTCGCCGTCGCGTTTAGCATTCTGATGAACATTTTTAGTTACTGGTATTCCGACAAAATCGTTTTGAAATTATCGGCGGCACAGCCCGCCGACCTACGCGAGTTCCGCGACCTCCACAATATCGTAGAAAATCTTTCCATCACGGCGGGCTTGCCGAAGCCGCGCGTTTTCATTATCCACGATTCGTCGCCCAATGCTTTTGCGACGGGGCGCGATAAAGAGCACGCGGTTGTTGCCGTAACAACGGGGCTTTTGGATATCCTCAATCGCACCGAACTTGAAGGTGTCCTCGCGCACGAACTTTCCCATATCGGCAACAAGGACATCCTGCTCTCAACCATCGTTGTGGTACTCGTGGGCTTCGTTACTATTCTTTCAGATATGTTTATCCGCGCAACGCTATGGGGCGGCATGGGACGGGATAGTGACAACAACCGCGCAGGGCTCGTAATGTTTCTTGTCGGTATCGCGCTTTCTATCCTCGCGCCGATTATCGCCTCGCTCATTCACCTCGCCATATCGCGCCGGCGCGAGTTTCTCGCGGACGCCTCGGGCGCGCTCCTTACGCGCTATCCAGAAGGGCTTGCGTCCGCGCTAGAGAAGATAGAAGCACATGCCGTGCCCATGCGCCGCGTGTCGCACGCGACTGCGCATCTGTTCCTTTCCGACCCCTACAAAAAACACGGCTCGCGGAAAATGAGCTTTCTTACGCGGATTTTCATGACCCATCCGCCCACAGAGGAACGGGTGAAAGCTCTGACGGGAGGCAGATAGGGGGAGTATTGACTTTTAGCACAAATAGTGCTATTATTACCAATAGGTAAATACCCGCTTTTAAGGAGGAAACGCGTGACTCATCACAAACGGACTGAACCGCTTGAAACCGAAGATGAAGAGGACATTTACATGCACACGATACATACTGCTCCTGCCGTTTCCGTCCCGCCTCTGGCATCCCGCCCACTCACCAACTTTGTGTATGAGCGGGACATGTTGCGCCTCTCCGCTCCTGACGAGGAAACTGCCCCGCCGCGAAGCGCGCGCGCTATTCACGGCAACTTCGGCAACACCGAGGGACACCGAAAAGCGGCGGAAATTGCCTGCGGAGTCATGGGTGACGACTATCGCCTGATTGCTGGTCGTCGCCAACACCGGCGAAGTTGGAAGCATCGCTCGTGCGCTCCGCGTCAGTGGGGTCATCATGGCAATCGTTCGCGGGATTAATTTCCTGCAGACGGTGTAGTCATTCACAAGGAGGTATCGCAATGGACGGCAAAGGACTGGCGGATTTCCGCTTGACCATCCAGAAGATGAAGGATGAGGAACAACGCCTCGGAAAAACCGCCTACTTTGTTTCGGTCAATCCGGAGGAACTCACCGAGGATGACCGTGACATGTATCGTCGGCTCATGAACGGAACGCTCGCGCTTGAAGTGGAAGTTTTTGAAGCGTATCGCGCGCGCGTTCTTGAACAGAAGAACGCAAGCCGCGTGGGATTCGTGGGGTATATTGGCAACAAACTAACGATACAGATGGACAAGCGCGGCGCCTTATAAAGCAATAGGGCGCCGCTTTTTTGTGCGCGCACGCACGAATAGCACCACATTTTTGAGAAAAAGAAAAATCATGCTACATTTAATCTCCCAGATTTTGATTTTGGAGGGGTCGCATAGTGGCCGAGTGCGCTGTCTTGGAAAGGCAGTATACCGCAAGGTATCGAGGGTTCGAATCCCTCCCCCTCCGTAGGAACGTGAGACGGTGTTTTTAAGACCGCCCCGCACGAGACCACAGATTTATGAAAACAATCGTGACTGTCTATAACTCTATATTCGAACTCTACCCCCGTCCTTTTTAAGTGCAATAAGAATATTCATGAATGATTTACAGAAAAAAGTGATTGAAGCAATTAGTAAATTTATAGGGAAAGATAAACCTTTATTAAGTATGGGCGCACACGAACAAGCTATTAGTCATAGAATTGCTGTTTATCTAGAAGATTTATTTCCCGAAGAAAATTTGAATATTGATTGTGAGTATAATAAACACCTCGATAGCAGGAAGGTTGTAGACCTATCAGAGTTTATCGACCTAGAAAACTATGAATCATGCGGTTGTAATACTTGTCGGAAGATAGAAACAACAAGGGATATCAAAGAATTAGAAGAGAGAGAGTTTAGGCCGGATATCTTGGTGCATCATCGAGGATATAACGACCACAATCAAATTGTGATAGAGGTTAAAAAAACAAATTCTTGCCCTTTTGACATAGCAAAACTTATGGCATTAACACTAAATAAAGAAAAAGGCGGTGTATACGAATATAGGATTGGAGTACACCTTTATTTCCAAGAAGATAAACCCGTTTGTTTGTGGTTTTCTGAAGGTAAACAGATTTAATATGAAAGAAAAAGAATTCACTCAGTTTTTTGAATGCCTAGGTGAAATTTGGAGAGACATTACGGCAATTGAGTTTCTTATGCGCTGTGCTATTGCGAAAAAAGACAAAGATATCGGTCTTTTCCCACAACCGCCCTATACTCAAAATAGGACCTATAAAGATTACCCCCATTCCTTTTCTAACTTTAGCTTTAAGATTATTGTAGAAAAATTTAATAAACGCTTCCCTAAAATTTCTATCCCCATAGAAATGGTGCGATTAAGAAACGCAATGGCGCATGGGATTATTGCGGGAATAAATAAAAATGGCATTGAACATCTTGTAAAATTCCAAGAGAACGAAAACGAAAAAGAGCTTAAAGTTGAGTTTAGTCTACCTCTTGAGTTAAAAAGATTATCCATGATGAGGCAATCCCTAAAAGAGCTCAGGAGATATATCATGCAAGTAGCCAAAGACTAAATTTTGAATAATTCTTGAAGTAGCATTGTCGCACGAGGACCTTAATTTAAATAAACTGGAAATAGTTAAAAATAATCTTATCAGGCTTAGCCAATCACCACTCCAGCCCGAGGTAGCCCGTAGGATTGAGCGCCCGTTCGAGAGACCGGGGCCCCATAGAAGAGTAACCCAAAACAATATGACACCATCTGGAGAAAAAATATCTCAACTTGAAGCTCTTGCATTCGGACAAAGGGTAGCAGAGGAAGAGCCTCGCTTGGAGGATTATTTCGTTGAAACATTGTTGTGGAGAAAAATACTGAGAGGAGAAGTGGATATAGTATATGGAATGAAAGGAACTGGAAAAAGTGCGATTTTCCATCTTTTGACTATTGGTAAAAACGTTCCAAGTAGTGTAAAAATAGTTCCTGCAGAAAATCCACGTGGTACCCCGATTTTTCGTGCCATAAAAATAAATCCGCCCCCAACAGAGGCTCAGTTTATATACCTGTGGAAGTTATATGTGCTTTCACTTATCGCAAGCGACCCAGAGATTCTGGAAATACTAAAACGAGAACAACCTGAGTTAGTCGAGGAACTGAATTCAATTGGAATAATTAATGTAGATAAGAGTGAGATCCTCAAAAAGGCTTTGCGCTATGTTAGTTCAGTAAAAATTCCAAATATACTTGAAGTTGGCATTGAGCATCCCGACGAAGACGAAGTAAAAAAAGTTGATGCAGATAGTATTATGGATTCGCTAAACAGTGCGCTGACCGGCAAAGGCAAGACAGTTTGGGTCATGTTTGACAGACTAGACACCGTATTCGACGACGACCCGACCTTAGAAGAAAATGCTCTCAGGGCGCTCTTTAAAACATACCGCGACTTTGCAAAACATGACCATATTCGCTTGAAAATATTCCTCCGAACAGATATATGGAAGGCATTAACGAAAAAGGGATTTAGAGAAGCTAGTCATATAACACAATCCGCAACAATCGAATGGTCTGAAGCGAATATTGTGAATCTCGTGGTAAGGCGCATACTTAGCAACCTCAAATTGGTTGATTTTTATCGAGTAGACCCCCAAAAGGTACTTGAGGATTATAAGGAGCAACAAAAACTATTTTATAGAATTTTTCCTAATCAAATAGATCCGGGTTCACGAAAATCAGAAACCCTAAGATGGCTTATTACGCGTGTAACAGATGGCACTCAGCAGATGGCACCGCGGGAGCTGATTCATCTTTTGAATGAGGCGAGAGATGAGCAAATCAAGTCATTAGAGTTAGGTGAATCAATCCCAGAAGGAGAGCTTTTATTCTCGCCAGCATCACTAAAAAGAGCCTTGCCGCAAGTTTCGACAGTTCGCTTAGAGCAAACTATATTCGCGGAGTATCCAGATATGAAGAGTTGGATACTTAAACTCGAGGGCGAAAAGGCCACACAAACCATTGATACATTACAAAAAATTTGGAATCTCGACGCAAAGGAAACAGTAAATATAGCCTCTTCCCTTGTAGAAATTGGGTTTTTTGAAATACGTGGTGATAAAAAGAACCCTCAGTATTGGATTCCATTTCTGTATAGGCCACGACTTAATTTGGTTCAGGGTAAAGCCGGAGAGGGCGAAAGTAGCGAATAAATTCCCCCCGACCGTTACCTCTCAAATCGCGTTCTGGAAAAGAGCGCGGAAAACCCTTATACTGCTTGCAGGTGAGTGGTTCTTGACCGACCCTCACCGTTTCATTAAAAATGTCTTTCATGCCCCCTCAAAAAGTCATCGGAAAGATACAAAATGGGAGACGAGAGGTCCCCCTTTTTTCTATAGAAATTATTAACGACTCCGCGCTTCCATTCGTACTTCTTTCCGCGGGCGTGCACGGAGATGAGCCGGCTGGCGTTTATGCGTTAGCAGAATTTCTTAAGCAATCAGTAGGCGCGTACGCGGAGAAGTTTAATTTTATCGTCTTGCCGTGCATGAATCCGGTTGGCTGCGCGCGCGGCACGCGGGAAAACGGGAACGGCATAGACCTTAACAGGAATTTTTCTTCAAAGAAACCGGAAGCAGAAGTGCGCGCGATTCAAAAGTATATTACTTCGCTCCATAAAAAATTTCTTTTTGCGGTTGATATGCACGAGGACCCAACGGATGCGATTGAGCCCGGCTTCGCGTTGAAAGATAATCCGCGCGCCGTGTATCTTTATGAGGTCTCGGACAAAAAGAATCGGTTGGGAAAAAAGATAACATCACAACTTCGCGCGGACGGCTTTCAGATTACGGGCAAGAAAACAATCTACGGCGAAGCCGTTGAGAATGGTGTCGTATGGACCCCTCCGTCGCGGCAGTCGGTGTGGCCCGGCTCGTTCACGGATGAGTTTCTCCCCGCTTTTACCAACCATATTTTTGTCATTGAAACGCCGACATGCTGGCCCCGCAAAAAAAGGGTCAAGGCACATACGCAGGCGCTTTCGCTTATTTTACAAGCGTTTTCTTAGGGTAGTTGACAATTCCCTTGTATTTGATATAATAGAAGACGTTGCTGGCAGAAGCGGAAGTATTTCCCGTCAGATGCCGGCAATGGCGGCGGGCGCATCGCACCCACCGTCGCACCCTGATTAGAGGGGATACACATGTTCAATCCTACGCGCGTTCACGGGTCCGCCACAGAGTTCGAGACTTTGTTCAGGTACGGCCGTGACCTCAGCCGAAACTACGGCCATGATGCGCGGGAAATGCCCGCCGCCCGACTTGTACGGGGCGGCCCCAGATGCTTTTTCCGCGCGTAACCCCGCCAAATACAAGGTGACAAACGATGCCGCATGCGGCGACCGGAATACCGCCCTAGGTACTCTAGAACTCCCTACTGACACGAAGAACTGTTCTTCTGCCATGTAGGGAGTTTTTCTTTGTGTAAAATGTACGGGATTTTGTGCTAGAATGAGAATGAAAGATACTAATATACAAATGTATACGAATGATACTAATGAATACAAATACGATACATTTGTTATTCGTAGACATTCGTTGCATTAGTACCCATTAGTATATTGGCATCTTCCGTTTTATGGACAAAACTACAAAACAATTGGCGGTGTGGGGCGGGGCGGGAATTCTTTTCGTGACGGGCGGTCTTTTCGGTGTTGCAAAATTAAACGAACGCCCCGGTACGTTTGACGGTTTCGCATCATGCCTCGCGGAGAAAGAAGCCGTTTTTTACGGCGCGTTCTGGTGTCCAAATTGCGGGACGCAAAAACAGATGTTTGGCAGGTCTGCACGGCTCATACCTTATGTTGAGTGCTCTACATCCGATGGGAAAGGACAACTTCAAGTCTGTGCCGAAAAGGGGGTTACCGGATATCCGACGTGGGACTTCAAAGGTGGCGAACGGATGATGGGAGTGTTGCCGTTTCAAACCCTCGCCGACAAAACGGGCTGCGCCCTTCCGTGAACAGGAGCGCATGGTATACTTCTAAAGTTGATTACTAAACTAAG
>CAZYWN010000019.1:0-10236 GCA_964651525.1 uncultured Candidatus Saccharibacteria bacterium
GGTCCGCAGTATGGCGGCATGCCGACATACGAGCCGTCCATGCGCATGACCGCGTTGCACACTCACGAACGAGACGGCATCATCCATATGGAATTTCCCGGTCGTGTGACGGAAGATGACACGCGGTTGAGGAATTTTTTTCGCATTTGGGGAAAGGACCCGCTCGCTCTCGGAACGCTTGTCAGTGTTACAATAAACGGCAGAGAAGACGCGGACTTTATGAATCACGCCTTGCATGACGGCGACATGATTATGGTGCGTTATCAGCAAAAAGTAGCCCTATTGTAAACCAGAAGTTACTTCCTTATATGGATACATCTGCGCTTAAAATATGGCTTGTCGGCGTGGCATTCGCCCTTCTCTCCGTAATCCTCGTCGGGCTTTTTAGTATATGGACATCGCCGGAATTTATCCCCGGTTATTCACTCGCGTTTCTTGCCGGAATCTCAATGATTTTTTTGCCGTGCACGTTTCCGCTCGTGTTCATTATTGTCCCGCTCGCGCTTTCGCGGAAGATAGGCAAAGGACTTATGATGGCGCTTTTTTTTGGCGCGGGGCTCACGCTTACCTTTACCATCTATGGCGCCGCGTTGGGCTGGCTCGGCGGCTTTGTTGAGTTATACCGCATCATCGGCTGGATGTTGCTTTTGGGAGGAACCGCGGCGCTTTTGTTCGGCATTTCGGAACTCAACCTCATCGCATTCAAACTTCCTTTCAGGCAGACGATTCTCCCGCAATCTCTGCAAGGCAAAAATGACTACATTCGCAGTTTCTTCCTCGGATTTTTTCTCGGTAACGCGGGTGTGGGATGCCCGAATCCGGCGTTTTATATCCTTTTCGGTTATGTCGCAACGCTTGGTATTCCAACCGTGGGAGCGTCTCTCGGGGCATTGCATGGTCTCGGACGAGTCGTGCCGCTCCTTTTCCTTGTGGTTCTCGCAGTGTTGGGGATTAACGCAATGAACAAATTGAGCGCGTATCAAGACAAAGTAAAACGCTGGGTCGCCTGGGCGCTCGTGGTACTTGGCGCGTTCATCTTTAATTACGGATTCTTCGGGATGGCGTGGTTTGAGGATTCAATAATCCACCAAGGATGGAATCGGTTTCTGGAAATCATATTTCCGAAAATTGCGGAATCAGCCGCCATTGAATCGTCGTTAAACCTTCCTGAAGGAACGGGCGGGATCGTTCCGTGGCTTGTGTTCGCGGGGATTATTAGCATCGTGATTCTTTGGAGCGCGGCGCGCGCGAAGAAGCAGATTAATGGAAAACAAACAGCATGAAAACATTTCTTTTTATGTCCATAGCCCTCTTTCTTCCGACGATGTCGGTCGTCGCGCATGAAGGAGAAACGGAGTTCACTAACCTTGCCGAGGCGGAATGGGTCGGTCCGCTCATTGCCGTTCTCGTTATTGCCACGGCGGTCATCATTGCCCGAACGATACGCGGGAGCGATGTTCCATTAGTAGGCGCGGGAAACGAAGAAGTTCAGAAATAACTAAAGACTAACGACTAATAACTAAAAACTAATAAAATCATGATAAAAGTAACTCTTATTCGCCCCGAGGGATGCTCGCATTGCGATATGGCGAAAATGACTCTTGATGATTTAAAAAAAGAGTACCCGGAAATAACAATTGAAGAAATAGATATGAATTCGCCGGAAGGGCAGGCGCTGGTCCAGAAATACGGGATTCTCTCAAGTCCGGGGATTCTCGTCAACGACGAATTTTTTGCGTTTGGCGGCGCGACGGAGAAACAATTCAGAGAGAAATTTGAACAAATAAAAAGCGTGCAATAAATCTGAGAAATAAAAGATATGGAAAGCGGGTTCTTCTCGTATAAGTACGCATATCTTTTGGCGAACGGGGCTTTTCTCGCGGTATGGCTTTTGATTTTCTGGCGCGCTAAGGAAATGAGGCGACCGATGTTTGTAATGAGCGCGCTCGCGGCGCTCTTTGGTCCTATTTCGGAACTGTGGTATTTCGCCGATTATTGGCAGCCGGAAATCGCGCTTCCGCTGCCGGGAATCGGCGGCGTGGAAGACCTGCTTTTCGGATTCTCAATTGGCGGCATTGCGGCATTCATTTACGAATCGTTTCTTGTACGCGGCTTGTGCTACTGCAACGCAAAAAAAGAAAAACGAGAATGGTTCTTGCTTGTTTTTTTTGGTGTTACCGCCGCCGCCATGCTTATCCTGAACAATCTGTTTGGCCTTAACTCAATTTTTGCGAGCTCGCTGGCGTTTATCATTGTTGCGGCGGTGATGCTTGCGCTGCGCCCTGATTTGCTGCCCAACGCGCTCGGTTCTGCTTTTTTGGTAGCGGGAACGATGTTCGCCATTTATTTTTTTGGGCAGGAATTTTTTCCGACTGCGCATGACTGGATGACGCGAATCTGGAAACTCTCCGGAACGCCGCAGGGAATTATTATTTTCAAGCATATCCCGTGGACGGAGATGCTCTGGGGGCTTTCATGGGGGCTCGTGTGGGGTCCGATGTATGAATTTCTTGTCGGCGCGCGGACGATGCGCCTAAAACTATTTGCGCGATAACCTAAAAATTATGAATTCGCATACTATGTATACTTGTCCGATGCATCCGGAGATACGGAAAGACAAGCCGGGAATGTGTCCCGAATGTGGCATGGCGTTGGTAGAGACAAGGGACAGGGGACCCGCCTTCGCCGAGTCTTCGGCGGGCAGGCAAGGGACAAGAAAAAACGGAGTGCGCGAAGAATACAACAAGCACGGGGGACATTCAACGAATATGTTTCTCAAGCGGTTCTGGGTCAGCCTGATTTTGTCGGTCCCGATAATTCTTTATTCCGAATTTCTGCAAACGCTTCTCGGCTGGGCGCCGCCCGCATTTCCAGGCTCGGAATATCTTGCCTTTGTGCTTGGTTCCGTTGTCTTCTTTTACGGGGGGCTTATCTTTCTTGCAAGCGCGCGACGTGAGCTCGCGGCACGGCTTCCCGGGATGATGACTCTTATCGCGCTCGCAATAACGACCGCTTATGTCTATAGCGTCTTCGCGGTTTTTTCAAGAACAGGAATGCCGCTTTTCTGGGAGCTCGCGACGCTCGTCACCGTCATGCTCCTTGGGCACTGGATAGAAATGCGCGCGGTTTCCGGCGCGCAGGGAGCGCTTAAGGAGCTTTCAAAACTAATCCCCGACACCGCTGAAGTGCTTAAAGACGGCGCGCGGCATAGCGTTTTGGTAAGCGAATTAAAAGAGGGCGATATCGTCTTCGTCCGTCCGGGCGCGCGGGTGCCCGCTGACGGCGTCGTCATACACGGCGAGTCCGAGGCGAACGAGGCGGCGATTACCGGAGAATCGACACCCGTGTCTAAAAAAGAAGGAAGCGAAGTCATCGCGGGCACAACAAACGGGAACGGCTCGCTTGAGGTACGGGTCTTAAAGATAGGGGAACATACTTTTCTTGCAGGGATTATGCGTTTGGTGGAGGAGGCGCAGGCGTCAAAATCGCGTTTGCAGATTCTCTCCGACAAAGCGGCATATTTTCTGACACTGATTGCTGTCGGTTCCGGCGGATTGACGTTTACCTTGTGGCTTTTGCCTGCCGCGGGAGGGGCGGGAGTCGGTTTCGCGCTTGAGCGGCTCGTCGCGGTCTTGGTTATTGCATGCCCGCACGCGCTTGGGCTCGCGGTACCTTTGGTCGCGTCAATTTCCACTACGATGGCGGCGCGGAACGGCTTTCTCGTGCGGAAACGGATTGCATTGGAACTCGCGAGGAAAATAAATGTTGTGCTTTTTGACAAAACGGGAACGCTTACGAAAGGAGAGTATGGCGTAACAAAGATAATTCAAATTTCAAATTTCAAATTTCAAAATGACAATTCAAAACTAGAAAATGAGATACTACAGATTGCCGCGTCCGTGGATAGTCATTCGGAGCATTTTATTTCGCGCGCAATCGTGAAAGAAGCAGAGGCGCGGGGGCTTCCGCTTCTCCCAATGGACAACTTCAAAAGAATCCCCGGCAAAGGGGTGGAAGGGAGTGTAGACGGGGCGCGAATTTCCGTTGGCGGGGCGGCAATGATGGAGCAGGTTGGCGCATCAGTGCCGGAAAGCATACGAAGTGAAATTGAGGAGGAAGAAAAAAAAGGAAAGACGATTATTTACGCAATGAGAGAAAAAGAACTGCTCGGAGTTCTTGCGCTCTCGGATGTCATTCGCGAGGAATCACGAACAGCGATTAAGGACTTGCGCGAGCTCGGCGTCACGGTCGCGATGATGACGGGGGATTCGGAAAACGTCGCGAAATGGGTTGCGGAAGAGTTGGGGATAGACGAATATTTCGCGAAAGTTTTGCCGCAGGAAAAATCGGAGAAAGTAAAAATGCTTCAGAAGAATGGAGCGAAAGTCGCGATGGTGGGAGACGGGATTAACGATGCTCCCGCGCTCACGCAGGCAGACTTGGGCATCGCCATCGGCGCGGGGACAAATGTCGCGATTGAGTCGGCGGGTATCATCCTTGTTAGGAACGACCCGCGAGACATTGTGCGTATCATCAAACTTTCCCGCCTCACCTATACGAAGATGCTCCAGAATCTTTTTTGGGCGACAGGGTATAACGTGGCGGCGATACCGCTTGCGGCGGGCGCGCTCGCATTTCAGGGAATTTTTCTCTCCCCCGCCCTTGCCGCGGTCTTTATGTCGCTTTCCACAGTGATTGTTGCCGTGAATGCGGTACTATTAAGGAGAGTGCGACTGTAAAAAGACGTTTGGAAAATAGTTAAAAAAATTCATCAGTGCGGTCGAACTGATGGGAAAAATATGAAAACAAAAATACATGAAACAAAACTTAGGTAAACTGGACAGAATCCTGCGTTTCGCTCTGGCGTTCTGGTGGCTCGGACCGTGGGCGCCGCAGTATGGGAACGAATGGGTGATGTGGGGCATCGTCATCGTGGGGTGGATTGCGCTTGTAGAAAGTTTCTGGGGATATTGCCTTCTCCACGCCCTTTTGCGGATTGATAATAAAAACCAATAAGTATGAAAAAAATAATTTTTGCGTCATTGCTCGCACTCCCCTTCGTCGCATTCGCGAACACGGGATACGGCTACACGATGCCCTGGGGATGGGGGATGATGGGTGGAGGCAACATTTTTATGTTCCTCGCCATGGTCGTCTGGCTTGTCGTCGGCGTGCTTGCAGCCGTCTGGCTCTGGCAGCATATAGATAAAAAGTAGAAAGTAGAAAGTCAATTTGGAATTATTGTTGCTCACAAAAATGCCGCCGCGATAAAATATCGCGGCGGCATTTCGGTTTGCTTTCGCATACCGGAGTATGGTACCCTGTCGTCAGAAAATTTTGCTTGAAAAAACAAGAAGAGGCACGAAATGAGCGCAAAGGCAAAGAAAATGGAAACCGAACAACGCCCCTATTCCCGTTTTTTGAGTATGCTCCGGCATGATGGCGACACGGAGAAGAGAATCAGCCAACAGGTAGAACATTTTCTTGATCAGAGTTTCCCAAAAACCGTAACGGAGTTCCAGAAGAAATTTGAAAGGGCGGCGAAAGAGATAGTTGACCGTCCGCTCCAACGATACAAAGAGCAATCGGAGCTTCAGGCGGCGTGGAATCTTGCAGCGCTACCCCCACCGGTTTCGTCAGAGAAATTCATGACGCATACCAATCCGGAAAAGACCGGAATTCTCTGCGCGACGACTAACAGCCGGACTTTGTTTACCGCAGACGACCTAAAGCCGCTCGGGCTTTTCCGCGAAAGGGAAACATCATGGGGAGATGCGGTATACGATTTGTATTTTTCTTTGATTCGCTTGCGTCAAACAATATGCTGTCTCTGGGCGGGGGAAATCATAGGGGGAATCACTACCCGTATGTCAAAGAGGGCAGAGAAGAGGGATGCGTTGCCTTTCTATGGCAGACCCGTAACATCGCTTCTGGAAATGTTATCGGCCGGCAGTCCGGTGGGACAGATTCTTGAATTCGGCCACATAAGCGAGGCCGACGCTTCTCGTTTTCGTGAGTTGCATGAGAAAGCATCGTTTGGTTCCGGTGAATGTGAAGAACGCGCCGCAATGGAATTCAGGAGGTGGCTTCGCAAGATAAGCATCAAAACGCTCATTGAACGTGGGGTAACGCAGGAGGAAACACATCGTCTGATTATCGCCGTAAGCCAAGGAGCGGCGAAAGTGCTGTTCGATCTTTTCTGGAATGAGGAAGGGAGGGGATATGAATTTGCTTGCTTTGTGCAGAACAGGGACGCATGCGGTTTCCAAACGGAGCAATTGCGCTCTCGTATTCCCGGCGCTCTCTTGATGGAATTTTTCAAGAGCGCGGATGCTCCGTGCGAGGATTTGTTTCGTCTGCTGATACGGGAGGGGTGGAGGAAAGCGAACGATCTCGCGCGGAGAAGCTTGGCATAGATACGGCGGCGCTACGGAAAAAAACGAGCGCCCGCTTACTTTAGAGAAAAACCGCATCGGGTCCCCCCAATGCGGCTTTTTTATATAATTCCCTAAGGTACACTGAAATGGAGAAAGCGCTACCATTCTCCCACGAGCGACACTTCATATTCCGGCGCAATGCCGGTTTTTTCTTTGACCACGTCCACGAGTTCATCGGCAAAATCTTTTATCTCGCGCGCGGTGGCTCCGCCGTAATTCACTATCGCAAGCGGTTGTTTTTCATGCGTTCCCACCGCGCCACGACGCACCCCTTTCATTCCGCACACTTTGTCCAAGACCCACGCAAGCTGAATTTTCACCCGCCCGTCTTTCTGCGGGAAGGCGGGAAGTTCGGGGTAGCGCGCTGCGAGCGCGTCGTACTGTTCTTTTGTCATGACGGGATTTTTGAAAAACGAACCGACGGTGCCGATTTTTTCCCTATCAGGAAGCTTGGCGATACGGATATCCATAATCGCGCGGCGCACATCCTCAAGTGTTGGATTCGTGATTGCGCGCGTTTTGAAATAGTCCCGCGTATCTTTGTAGTCGGCATTGACCGCTCCGTCTTTTTTAAGGAGAAGCGCGATGCGGGTGATGATGAAACTGTCTCCGTCTTTCTTTTTAAAAATACTGTCGCGGTAACCGAAGTCGCATTCATCTTTCCCGAGACGCACTGGTTTTTTTGCGCGCGCGTCAAATGCTTCGGCCCAAAGGAATGTATCGGCGAGTTCGGCGCCGTAGGCGCCGATGTTCTGCACGGGCGCCGCCCCCGCCGTGCCGGGGATGAGCGAGAGGTTCTCTATGCCGTAAAGTTTTTTTAAGACCGCTTCACCAACGAGAGTGTCCCAACGCGCGCCGGCATCGGCGATGAGGAGCGCATGTCCGTCCGGATAATCTTCAAGTGAAATTTTCGCGGCTCCAAATTTCAAGACAAGTCCTGAAACACCGCGGTCTGCAACGAGTATATTTGAGCCCTCGCCGAGGACGAAAAGAGGCGCTCCTTTTTCTTCGGCGAAGCGAACCGCAGCGACAAGGTCGGTATCATTTGAAACAACTGAAAAAAAGCGAGCGGGACCCCCCACTCGCATTGTTGTTAACGGCGCAAGATTTTTGTTTTCTTCAAGATTCATTGTTGTTCTGAACGCAAGTGGCCGGCGGGGCGAATCTCCGATACAAATTGTTTGATGTGAGTGCCGCCGCCGGCCGCCTGCGCGCGGAACGAGGTACTCTTGATTATATACGAATTGCAATGGGTGACAAGAGTATTCGCCGGTGTTCATTGCCCCGCACCAATTTTGCAAGGTAGTTTTACGGCGAAACGCTTCGTTCAAAAAAGGATGCGCTATCCGCGCCCGCTTTTCGCAAAACTAGAAATTCGTTCGTTGGTTGGTGGAGCAATCACCAGAGCAAATGGCAAAATTGGTACGGGGTGCTCAAAAATTATATTCGTGCGTCAAAAAACGCACTCGTTAATTTTTGGCACTTATCCACAGTTTTCTTTAAATTTTATTGTGCCCCCTTTTAATATGTACGATAATTAAGTCAGTAACGCAACAATGTTGAATTATTCGTTCGCGAATTTTTAGGTCGGCGTTGTTGCATTATTAACTAAAAACTTTTCGTTTCTCATTCGTCACAACGGATTGTAGTAACGAAAACTCATTGCAATGAAGAAAAAGAAAAGAAAGGCTGCAAAAAAGCGCCACACAGTGCGTCGCAAGCATGCAGCAAAAAAGCCTGCGAAGAAGAGGACCTCTCGACGACGTCATCATCGAAAATAGTCTCCTCAAGGCAGGCTTTCCGCACTCCCTGTCCCGCTCTCGGGATGGGGAGTGTTTTTATGGTATGTTCTCTTCCGCCGCAAGGCAAGGCACTATAAAATAACAACAAACTTTATACAAGGGGTCAAGGTATGCTATACTCTCTCCATCATTATGGTATTTCAAGGGATATTTACGAAAGACGTCCGTGAAAAAACAAGGAAGAAGTACGAGCCTGTCGTCTTAAAAATAAATGCGTTTGAACCGGAGATACAGAAACTCTCGGACACAGAATTGCGCGAAAAAACGCGCGAGTTCCGCGAGCGGCTCACTGGCGGAGAGGCACTTGACGCGCTCCTTCCGGAAGCGTTTGCCGTTGTGCGCGAGGCGTCGCGCCGCGTGTTGGGCCAGCGGCATTATGACGTCCAGCTTATCGGCGGCATTATTCTGCACGAAGGGAAAATCGCGGAAATGAGAACCGGAGAAGGGAAGACCCTCGCCGCGACCCTTCCGGTGTATTTGAACGCGCTTGAGGGATTCGGTGTGCATGTCGTCACCGTGAACGACTATCTCGCCCGCCGCGATGCGGTGTGGATGGGGCAGATTTACCATTTTCTTGGACTGTCTGTTGGATGCTTGAATAGCGGAGTAAGTTATCTTTATGATTCTCAATTTTCAGAATCTCCCAGTAGCCAAGAAAATGGAATTTCTAATTCCCAACTTCTAATTTCTAATAAAATTCAAAATTCCGACAAACTTGACGAAACACGCGATACTCTCGGTGGGTTCAAGGTCGTGCATGAATTCCTAAAGCCGTGCGAGAAGAAGGCGGCATACGCGGCGGATATTACCTACGGCACGAACAATGAATATGGGTTTGATTATCTCCGCGACAATATCGCGTACGAAAAGGAGCATCTCGCCCAGCGCGGATGGCACTACGCTATTGTTGACGAGATTGATTCTATTTTAGTAGACGAAGCGCGGACGCCTTTGATTATTTCCGCCCAAGCGGAGGATGCCGAGGAACTCTATCACACGTTTGCGCGCATCGCGCGGGGATTAGAAGAGGGCGCGGACTATACCGTTGACGAGAAACTCCGCGCGATTTCTTTAACCGATGTAGGCATTACCAAAGCGGAGCAGGCGCTTGGCGTGGAGAACATTTACACGGAAAAAGGAATCAAATATGTGCACCATCTTGAGAACGCGGTGCGCGCGAAAGCGATTTTTCACCGCGATAAGGCATATGTCGTCAAGGACGGAGAAGTGATAATCGTTGATGAGTTTACCGGACGCCTCCAGCCCGGGCGGAGGTGGTCCGAAGGACTTCATCAGGCGATAGAAGCGAAAGAGGGGGTGGCGGTGGAGAAAGAATCGCGCACCGTCGCGTCTATAACGTTCCAGAATTATTTCCGCCTCTACGCGAAACTTTCCGGAATGACCGGCACCGCTAAGACGAGCGAGGAAGAGTTTTTGGAGAACTACGGGCTTTCGGTTGCGGAAGTGCCGACGCATAAATCATCCGCGCGCGCGGATTTAAATGACCTCATTTTCCAGTCTGAAAAAGGAAAGCTTACGGCGGTGGTGCGGAAGATCAAAGAATTGAATAGCCATGGTCAGCCGGTTCTTGTCGGTACGGTTTCAATAGAGAAAAACGAGGAGCTCTCGGCGCTTCTCCAAAAAGAGGGGATTCCGCATGAGGTGCTCAATGCGAAGAATCACGAACGCGAGGGCGAGATAATTGCCCAAGCGGGGCGCTTAGGGAATGTTACCATCGCGACCAACATGGCAGGCCGCGGGGTGGACATCGTTCTCGGCGGCAACCCTCCGGAGAAAGAAATGCATGAGAAAGTGCGCGCGCTTGGCGGTCTTTTCGTTATCGGCACGGAGCGCCACGAAGCGCGGCGGATTGATAACCAACTCCGCGGGCGGGCGGGCAGACAGGGCGACCCGGGCGCGTCGCAGTTTTTCGTTTCGCTTGAGGATTCGCTCATGCGCGTCTTTGCCGCGGATGCGATTAAAAATCTGATGGGGCG
>CAZYWN010000020.1:0-9780 GCA_964651525.1 uncultured Candidatus Saccharibacteria bacterium
TGGACTTCAACCGAAAACTGCGCCGCCGCTACTTCTTTGATACCCTTGAGAAGAGAGCCCCCTCCTGAAAGCACCAGCTTCTCCACCACTTTTCCGTGCCGCCGTTCAAATTCCAGAAGCATACGGTTCGCGCTCGCAAAAATAGTGCTTAACGCCAGTTGTGTCGTGCTTACAATGTTTTTGTGCGTTTCTTCTTTGGAAAATCCGACAGATCGCTTTATCTCTTCCGCTTCAGCAAAACCGAGCCCGAGAGATTTAGAGAGAGAGAGGGTGATGTCCTGCGAACCACGGGAAAGAATGTGCGTACTCCAGGGAATGCCATTTTCAATAATGGAAAACTTGGTGGTGCTTGCCCCAATATCCAAAAGAAAAACAGGGCCGCGTTCGCGTGAAAGAAGAGCGCGGGTGGAACTGAATATTTCGCTTTCAAGAAACCAGACATCAAGCGAACCGCGTTCCGCGAGCGTTTGGTAGCGCGCGATGACATCATTGTGAATTGCGACGATAAGCGCGCTGACTTTTCCTTGCGGCGCCTCGCTTCGCGCCCCGCGTTCCCGCTCTGCAGCGGACGGCGGCACCGCGGATGCTCTCTCCGCCTCGGCGGGCAAAATCTGCCAGTCAAGCGTTACCTCGGATATGGGGACCGGGATATATTTCCTCGCCTCAATCGGAACCATAACCCGAAGTTGTCTCTCGCTCACCTGCGGAAGGTCAATCACGGAAATCAGACTTGAAACCAAAGGTATCGCGATGCCGCCGCTTTTCGTAGACACGTTCGCCTCGCGGAGAATGTCTTTGATTGCCTCCGTGAGCTTCTCCACTGGAAGCATCGCTGCTTGCCCTATCGCGCGTTCTGCGTAGGGGCCCAGCGCAAGTTCTCCATAGGTTTCAAGAATCGCCTTATCGTTCTTTCTTCGGAGCTGTACAATTTTTATTGAGGAAGACCCGATGTCTATCCCAATAACGCTATCGCCCTTTTTTTTAAAGAGCCCGTCGTAAAATCCGCGTATCTTCTCTAGGAATTCGTGCATACATACATATTACAGACGCAGAAAAAGCTGTACTGTAATTATATCACGAGCCATACACAACCTTTTTTGAAAAAGCGCAACTTATCCACACGTTCAGCCGTTAGTCGTTAGTTTTTTCCTAATGACTATGGACTAAAGACTATCAACTATGGACTAATGACTATGGACTATTGACTCTATTTTATATGTTTCGATTTATACGCAACTACATCCTTGACACTTTATTCCCCCGTCATTGCTTCGGGTGCGGGGCGGAAAAGGAAGTGCTCTGCACTTCGTGCAGTGAGGAGCTCGTCCCCGCCGTCCTCCTCAGGAGGACGGCGGGCGAAGCACGCGCGTACGCTCCGTTTTCCTACCATCATCCCGCATTAAAAAAAGCGCTCTGGGCGCTCAAGTTTAAGGGTGACAAAGAAGTGGCGCGAGTATGCGCCGCGCTTCTTTATGATTCGCTCATTCCCTTAGTGGAAGAATACGCGCTCTATAGCGGCGTCACTCGTCCGCTTTTGATACCGGTGCCCATCTCGCGTCGCCGCCTATGGGAGCGCGGCTATAACCAAGCGGAACTCATCGCGCGCGAACTCGCGCGGCTTGATGGCGAACGTTCGTTTGAGCTCGCCATCGGAGTGCTTAAAAAAATAAAAAATGTGCCGCCGCAAACATCGCTTCGCGAGAAAACGGCGCGGCTAAAAAATATAGAAGGATGCTTCGCGGTCCCTCCCGCGGAGGCGGCGCGTCTCCGCGGGAGGGACGTCATCGTTCTTGACGACATCTACACGACCGGCGCAACGTTTGGCGAAGCGAAGCGCGCCCTAAAAGCCTCCGGCGCTCGCACTATCATCTGCGTCGCGGTGGCACACTAAACCAGGTGTCAGGTTATAGGTGCTCGATTATAGGGGAAAAGCATTTACTTGCTATTATGTTCAGACAGTGGTAGTGTCCGGGACGGAAACTGTGCCACTGTGGCACAGTGGAGGCGCGAAGCGGCCCGCCGCTCGCGAACTGCGAATGGAGATTCGTATGCTTGACAGCCACACCAAAGGTCTTCGTATTTGGGCCCGCCAAAATACCTTGACCGAGACAGATTGGTTTAACCTGCTTGAGGAGCGCCGCACCCTGCTTGAACCGCATCTGCGAGAAATGACCCTGAAGGCGCTTGGCGACCTCAAAATCGTCAACGGTGATCACCAAAGCAGAAGGTCGTTGCGGATGGGGAGGATGGTTCAAAAGGTTTATCATCCCCGCGGCCGATACTGCTCTTATTGGGTAGCGGACGAATTGAAAGCCGTGGAAGGACACTTCCCGCTTGAGACCCGCGGCATCTTCCCAGACGATGACATTTATTACCACGGTCACTTTAAGTGGGACTGTGTACGGACACCGGGAAGAATCGAGGCGGTTGGCGAGATACTCAAGTTTTGGGGCCTCACTCGCAACAATCAGTGGATTAAAGCCGAGGCAACGGTTCGTTTCTTCACTCCAGCGCACGTCGCGAAACATGACGAGCGTCCCGAACAGATAAGGGAGGTTCAAAAACTGATTGTCTCCGAATCAACCCCATCCGAGATATGCCAATTCTGCGGAGTCACTCCGCGATGGATATGGCAACGGCTCGGAGATGTGGCGCAAGAATGGGTTACGCATCGTCGCCAACTGCTCTTAAAAGCAGAGCAGTTGGCTGAAGTCATCAAACAAGAAAACGCACTCGCAGATATTGTCGCTCCACAGTAACACACCGCCCTCGGCGCACCATGCCGGGGGTTCTTTTTTAAAAATGATTTAAAAATGAGGAAAACATATTCTAGTATTTTGCAAAAGACTAGAATAGCGGCGGGGGTTACTCAACCTTATCCGTCCCGCTTTTAGCGGGATTCGCGTTGTGCCTTTTATAAAAATAAAACCCCAAGAGCGCGATAATCGCCGCGACCAACACTATGTCAATCACTTCGCTGTATTTCCGTATCTCTGTCCAGTTATTGCCGAGATAGTAGCCCGCGTAGATAAGAAATGCATTCCACATGCCCGCGCCGAGAACAGTGTACAGAATGAACTTAAAAACATTCATCTTGCCCGTGCCGGCGGGAATAGATATGAGGTGTCTCACAACAGGAATAAAGCGGCTCACGAAAATCGTTTTGTCGCCGTATTTTTCAAAAAAACGTTCCGTGAGCGTCAAATCATGCTCGCTCAATAAAACATATTTCCCGTATTTTTGTAGCAACGGCCTCCCGCCATAGAGGCCCGCATAATAGGAAATGAGCGAGCCAACGATACTGCCGAGCGTGCTAAAAATCACAATCGGCCAAAAAGACATTTCTCCCAAAAACCAAAGGACTCCCGCGAAAGGCATCACCGCCTCGGAAGGCACCGGCGCCACCATGCTCTCTAGGACCATCAAGAAAAAAACACCCGCGTATCCGGCGGTGGAAATAATATTCGTAAAAAGACCAACAAGGGATTCAAACATTTTTTTACCTGTACTTTACCATCTTAATATTTCCTGCGTCGGTTGTACCAACCACTTTGAATCCGAATGATTCATAAAATTTTGTAAGATGCTTCTCGCCCGGATTGTGCGTTATTGAAAAATATTTATATATTTCAGGAAATCTATTTTGCAATACCAAATGCATCAACCGACTGCCGATTCCCGCGCCTCTATATTCTTTTTGTACAAAAAGTTCCGAAATAAAAATTGAATCGGGAAAATTATGATGCTCTTCGTTAAAAAGCTCACAAAAAATATATCCTATTATTTTGTCATCGTCTTCCGCAATCCATAGCAGATTATCACCGACAGCTTTCTGGATGTGTGCCCTAATTTCTTGAGGGGACTTTGTTTCGTCAGATTTATTAAAAAATGAACTGAGGACAAAAATGCCTTGTTCGTCATCGTCACGCGCTAACCGAAATTTTGCCATAACGGAGGAGGTGGGATTCGAACCCACGGTCCGGTTTTACCCGGACAACTTCTTAGCAGGAAGCTCCGATAGACCGCTCCGGCACTCCTCCAAATTTATTTGATTGTAGCACGTTTTTCGTAATTTTCCCAATGGTTTTCTCCCTATGAAAATCGCCCGCGATTGCGCTTGCAATCGCGGGCGATGGAGAGAAATGCGCGTTTACCAGATTTCCGCGCGTTCGGATTCGGGACGATACATCGCGCACCCTTCAACGCACCCGAACGCTTCGTGGAACTCGCGCATATTGGAAAGCGGCATATTCACGCGCAAGTGCTTCGGCGAATGCGGGTCTATCGTGAGATATTGCCGCGCCAGTTCATCGCGAATGTTGCCGCGTTCAGTTCGCGCGTAACTCAAAAAGAAACGCTGTTCCGGAGTCAGTCCATCACTCTTTTCCGGCCTGCCTTTCCGCGCAAGCGCCTTTTGAAGCGCCTCGTAGGCAATCACAAGCCCGCCGAGGTCGGCGATGTTCTCGCCAAGGGTCAGCTCGCCGTTCACCGGAAGCCCCAGCACGGTGCATGCGCTGAATTGCTTCACGATGATAGTGGCGCGCTCGGTGAACCGCTTTCTGTCTTCTTCGGTCCACCATTCGCAAAGGTTCCCCGTTTCGTCGTACTTGCTTCCCTGGTCGTCAAACCCGTGCGTGAGCTCATGCCCGATGACCGCGCCGATACCGCCATAATTTACGGCGTCATCTGCTTTCGGGTCAAAGAACGGCGGCTGGAGAATCGCGGCGGGAAAGGCGATTTCGCATAGTTGGGGGTCGCAATACGCATTCACCGTTTGCGGCGTCATGTACCATTCGGTGCGGTCAACCGGCTGGTCAATTTTCTTCATCACGCGCGCAAACTCAACCATCTTTCCGCGCAGGTACGCATCGGCGTAGGCAACCCCATGGGCAATATGGAAAGCGCTGTAATCGCGCCAGACTTCCGGATAGCCGAGTTTTTTCCTGAATGTGGCGAGTTTTTTCACCGCGCGCGTTTTCGTCTCTTCGCTCATCCACGGAAGTTTCTTCATGCGGTCTTCGTAAACAACAATGAGATCGTCCACCAATTCATTCACGCGCTGTTTTGCTTCCGGCGGGAAATGCCGCTCCGCATAGAGTTCTCCGAGTGCCTCGCCAAGCACGGCGTTAATGACACCGAGTACGCGTTCCCATCGGGGCTCTTGCTCGTCAACGCCGGTGAGAACTTTCCCGTAAAAACCGAACTGAAGGTCGGCAAAATCGCGCGGGAGCAGCTCCGCGATGTCGTTAATGAAATGCCAGCGCAGATACGCCTGAAGCGCCTTAGACAGAGAAAAATCATCAACGGCGGCAAGAATGATTTTTTCGCATTCTTCAAGAAAAAGCGGCTGGCGCGCAATCATATAGCAGGGAGTATGCGCCGGAAGGACACCGATTTCTTTAAAATAGGCATCCCACAAAGAACCGAGGCCCCCCTCGCGTTCGGCGAGTTGCTGCAGCGTCCTTCGGTGATATTGTTTTTCTTCATCGCGCCGGTCTACTGCTGAAAGCGAGACGCGCGCGAGACGCTCTTCAATCGCATACACCGCGTTAGCATTTTTCCGCGCCTCTTCCGGTGTGTCCCCGAGAAGAAGATGCACCGCTTCCATATAACGAATGAACTCCGCGCGAACTTTCGCGAATTTCTCGTCGTCCTCTTTTAGGTAATAGTCCCTGTCCGGAAGCGAAAGCCCCGCCTGCTCAAGATGAAGACGGTCCGTGGTCCCCTCCTTCGCATCCGGATTTACCTGTACCTTCCAGAACGGAACAACGCCGGCGAGATGAAGTTTCCCTATCACTTCTACAATGTCGGACCCTGACCGAATTGATTCAATCCCGTGGAGTTCTCTTTCTATCATTGGTGTTGCGAGCCGGTCGTTTTCTATCTGGCCTTCATTCATCCCCGCGCGATAGAGATCGCGGATTTTCTGCGCGTTGCTGCCTTCGGGGAGTATTTCATCTGCCACAATTTCCAGAAGAAGCGTGTGGAGCTGGTTTTTCACATCCTGTCTGAGAACATCAAACGTGCCCCAACGCGCCTTGTCCGGCGGAATCGGATTCGCGTCGCACCACTTTTTGTTCACGTGCGCGTAAAAATCCTCCATCGGTGAAATAGACGGGTCACGGTAGGCGACGAGGTCGTTCCGCGCTGGCGCGTTTTTCTTTTGCTGTTTCATTTTTCCTCTGTTTTGAGAAGTTAAAGACCAATGTATTCTGTCTCCCAGATTAGCCCGCCATACTTGTCGTGTCAACCAAAACCCCAAAACCGCAAGGCCCGTCCTTGCGGTAAGTTATCCACACTATACGCACCGCAAGGCCCGTCCTTGCGGTTGATTTTCACTATTGAGCGAGCCAGCCGCCGTCCACATAGAGCATCGCGCCAGTCACATAACTCGCTTCTTCAGAGGCAAGAAACACGGCGGCCGCGGCGACTTCTTCTGACCTCCCCATGCGCCCGAGCGGAATGCCCGCAAGCAGTGCTCTCGTCGCGGATTCATCCATCCCCACTGACGCAATCATCGGCGTGTCTATGGCGCCGGGGGCTATGGCATTTACCGTGATACCAAGCGGTGCAAACTCTATCGCCAATGTCTCGGTCATCCCGACGACACCACCCTTTGACGCCGTGTAGTGCGCGGATGCCATAAAGCCGACCCCAACGCCTCCCGATGCGATTGAAGAGATGTTTATGATCCTCCCCCACTTGTTTTTCATCATTTCTTTCGCCGCGCGCTGGGCGCAGAAAAATTCGCCGCGCAGGTTTATGTGAATCGTTTTCTCCCATTCATCTTCGCTCATCTCAAGTGCTGGTTTCGGTTCAAAAATCCCCGCGTTGTTTATTAAAATATCAAGCCGCCCAAAATGCGCCGCGACCTCGCTGAAGACGGCGTCTATTTCCGCTCTGTCCGCCACATCAAGTTCCCACGCGCGCGCCGCGCCTCCATTCGCCACGATTTCAGAAACAACTTCTTCGCATTCTTCTTTATTAATATCCGTCACCGCGACCTTGGCGCCCTGCGATGCAAGCGCAAGCGCGTGTGCTTTCCCCATGCCGCGCCGCGCGCCCGTCACGAGCGCGACTTTGTTCGTAAGATTAAACATACATATTTTTGTTAGAGATTTTAATATTTAGAGTATACTGCTTTCTTCGCGGACGGAGAACCGTGAATAATCCCCCGTAGGTGACCTATGCGGTACGGGAGTTACAACTTTGACTCGGGACCAAAGACCGATTATTGTGTAGGGCAGACGATCTTCAAAACCAAAGTGGAGAATCGCGATGGACAAAACGAAAGGTTCCGCGTTCGTATACCGTCTCCAAAAAAAACGCGCTCTCCTTGAAGCAGGAGACCCGCGGCACAAGACAATTCGCACGCTTCTTCTCATAAGCGGCGGCGGGATGCGCGGAAGTTATGGCGCAGGAGTATCTCTCGTGTTGCATCATTTGGGGTTTGCCGACTGTTTTGACACGGTCGTCGGCGTGTCTGCCGGCGCGGCGATCGGCGGCTACTTCCTTACCGGAAAGGAGCGCGCTGTTCTCGGCACGACAATCTATTACGAGGAATGCCGCAACGAGTTTATCCATTTCGCGTTCCCCTTTCCGACAATCAGAATTGATTATTTGGAAAGCGTGCTTCGGGGCGGGGAAAAGCGGCTTGATCTCCAGCGCCTCCTCCGCCATCGGTCGGAATTCTTTGTCGGCGTTACCCACTGGGATACGGGGAGAGGCGCTCTCGTGAACGCGAAAGTCGCCCGACCGGACGCGATTGCGGCAATCACGGCATCGCTCGCGCTTACCTATGCCTACCCGACACCTGTCATAGTGAATGGACAGAAAGGTACCGATGGCGGCATGTCGGACCCGCTCCCAATCAAAAAAGCATTGCGAATGTTTTCGCCGACCGACATCCTGGTTGTTTCAAATTATTCGCAGGAAGAAAGCAGCGCAATGGGGCTGACGCTTCGTGGAAAAATCGTGGATGCGCTCGCCGAAACCCGCGTTCCCGCTTCCCTCGTGCGCTCTTTTCGCGCGCGCGCTGCGGCGTGGAGAGAAAATATTTCCTATGCGGAACTCTCTTCCAATGCCGTGATCCTCTATGGCGCGAAAGGCGTGGGAATCTTGACCAGAAATCTCACGAAACTCCGCGGCGCGACCTTGAAAGGAATCGCCGACACCTTAACCCTTTTCAATGACGCCACAGACCCTTGCTCCCTCATGCCCTAACCCTCTCAAAGAGGATTAGGGTATTTTTTTATGCAAACCAACTTGATTATCGCCTATACGCGGATAGAATGGTGATACATATGCTGTCTAAAAAACCGCCAATTGTCGCGCTTGACCTTGAGGGAACACTCGTCCCCGAAATATGGATTTCCGTCGCGGAAAAAACGGGCATCAAAAAATTGCGCCTTACGACGCGCGATATTCCCGACTATGATGCGCTTATGAAAATGCGGCTCGCGATTCTTCGCGAATACGGGCTTGGGTTGAAAGACATCCAGCGAGTGATACGCGCCATACGGCCCTACACGGGGGCACTTTCGTTTCTGCGGTGGCTTAAGAAACGCTCCGAGGTCGTTATCCTTTCAGACACATTCTACGAATTCGCCGCGCCGATTATGGGGTGCCTTGGAGAACCGACACTCCTCTGTAATTCGCTTGAGGTGAGCGCAAAAGGAATGATTACCGGCTACCGCATGCGGCAGAAAGACGGGAAAAGAAACGCGGTGCGTGCGTTTAAAAATCTGGGCTTTCGCGTTATCGCCATTGGCGATTCTTTTAATGATGTCGGGATGCTTACAGAAGCGGATGCCGGAGCGTTCTTGAATGCGCCACAAGCCATCACAAAAAAATTTCCTTCCATTCCTTCACTAAAAAACTACCGCGGTGCGCGGAGTTTTGTTCAAGCATCTCTATAAATACCCTGTTGATAAACCACCGCAAGGCCCGTCCTTGCGGTGCGTATAGTGTGGATAAATAGGGGTTAGGACGGGCCTTGAGATTTGAGGGCCGTGTCTATCCGCTCCGCGATTTCGCGCATGTCTTTTTCCTTAGCGCCGCGCGTGGTTTCCGCGGGAGTGCCGAGGCGGATGCCTGACGGATCCATCGGGCTTCGCATGTCAAAAGGAATCGTATTTTTGTTCACAATAATCCCCTCTTTTTCCAGGCGTTCACTTGCCTCTTTGCCGCCTATTCCTTCACCCCTCATCCATATATCAACGAGAAGCAAGTGCGTATCAGTGCCGCCAGAAACGACGCGCCATCCCTTCTCCTGAAGCGCTTCAGCGAGCACTTGCGCGTTCTTCACCACCTGCGCGGCGTATTTTTTGAAAGACGGCTCTGCGGCTTCCTTGAGCGCCACCGCGACCGCCGCGATTTGGTTTAAGTGCGGACCACCCTGAAGGCCTGGAAACACGGCCTTGTCAATCGCGTCGGCGATTGATAATTTTGAATTTTGAATTTTGAATTTTGAATTTTGAATTTCTTTGTGATTTGTGATTTGTGATTTTCGCGAGAATATAATGGCGCTCCGCGGCCCACGGAGTGATTTGTGCGTCGTCGTTGTTACGACATCGGCATAGGGAAAGGGTGACGGATGCGCGCCGCCCGCGACAAGCCCCGCAAAGTGCGACATGTCCACCATTAAGTACGCACCGCACGAGTCCGCGATTTTCCTGAATTTTTTGAAATCAATCGCGCGAGGGTACGCGGTGAATCCGGCAACGATGAGCGCGGGTTTTTCTTTTTTCGCGATTTCTTCAATCGCATCATAATCAAGCG
>CAZYWN010000021.1:0-9325 GCA_964651525.1 uncultured Candidatus Saccharibacteria bacterium
AATTAGGAATTAGGAATTAGGAATTAGGAATTAGGAATTAGGAATTAGGAATTAACGAATTATAGCACCGCGCTACTGTTTGCGCGACCGTGTTTTTGGTGGTACAATTTCTTATCCGCGGGTGTAGTTCAGTGGTAGAACGCGTTCCTGATAAGAACGAGGCCGTAGGTTCGATTCCTACCACCCGCACAGAGTGCACCTTTGCGCGAACGCTCGCTTGTGTTTATAAGAACAAGGTCCTCGGTTCGATTCCAAGCAGGCGCACTTTTTTTATGGAAATATTAAAAGATTACATAAAAAACCCAAAAATCCTTGTCGGCATTGCCGTGCTTCTTATCCTTGTTCCGTTTTTGGTCGGTGTACTTGAACTAAAAGACAGAGTGTTTCCTAGAGAGGCGACTCTCCAGGCGAGAATTTATAGTCATATGTTTATTCTCCCACCGCTAGAGGGAAACGAAAAAGTTAATATTTGGGGTCGCCCGGAGCCAAGTATTTCTAACCTGTACGGGGTACGCTCATTGTGGGCATTCGTTGTAGAGAACAATGGGAAGACGAAAGCAGCGAATACAGAAATTGAAATCCCTCGTTTGGTAGGATTCTATTCTATCGGGGAAGAACAATCTCCCATAAAGTTTGAAGAGATTGTTAGTCTAGGTGACTTACAACCCGGGAAAGTAGTGTATTTTTATGTGTGGTCAACAAATCTTCCACAAAATGGTTTGGGCGAAGCCGACATCCGCCTGTCTTTCGATGGAGGTGTAGCCAATCTTAAGTTTTATAGAGAAGTGGCTGGGCTCGGACTAGTCATAGCAGAAAATCTTTTTGTGAGCATCATTCTTCTCGTTAGCATCTTGCTTGTTGGCATGATGGTTTTCTCAGGGATTTTATACCGCAAAAAGATTGGTCTCACCCTAGGAGATGTCGTAGCGTTATTCATCGCTCTGGAGATAATCCCTCCAGAAAAAGAGGCGATAGCGCGCTCAGCGCTGAAGGAGGTACCTAATTCAAATCAATAAAAACCATCTTTGGGCATGTGGCGGAACCGGCATACGCGCAGCGTTCAGGGCGCTGTGGGGGCAACCCCGTGGAGGTTCAAATCCTCTCATGCCCACTCGTTTATCTCCGTAAATGTCCTGTTGTGTGAATTGTGTCTTGTGAATATATCGCTCTCGTAGTTCAACGGATAGAATATCTCCCTCCGAAGGAGGTGATGCAGGTTCAATTCCTGCCGGGGGCATTATTTAATTGCAGGTTTCAAATTTCAAATTGCAGAATGAAACAGAATGAAAAAAGAAATAAAAAACACTAAAGGTCTCCGTACGTGGGTTGAAATTGATACGCGCGCGCTCAAAGAAAACACGCGCGTGATAAAGCGTTTTCTCGGAAAGAAAACGCTTTTGATGGGTGTCGTGAAATCAAACGCGTACGGGCACGGGCTTGTGCCCGTTGCGCGAGCACTTGAATCAGCGAACATTGACTGGCTCTCCGTTGATTCGGTGGTGGAGGCGCTCCGTCTGCGGAGGGATGGAGTCCGTGCGCCGATACTTGTTCTTGGCTACACGCTTCCGGAACCTTTTGCGAAAGCATCAAAAGAAAAAATCTCACTCACGGTTTCCAGCTTTGCGGCTCTTGACGCGGCGCGGAGATGGACGGAGAAAAACAAAAAACCGCTCCGCATACATTTGAAAATTGACACCGGCATGCACCGTCAGGGGTTTCTTCCCGCGGACATTCCCGCGCTCGCAAAAATACTTCGCGCGAAGCCGCGGGGATTTTTCGTCCAAGGTATCTACAGCCACTTTGCGAACGCGAACCCGAAAGACCCGGCATCGGCGGACGCGCAGATTGCAACATTCAAAAAAGTCGTGCGCGAACTGCGCGCCGTCGTAGAGATTCCTCTCGCGCATATCGCCGCCTCCAGCGGATTGCTTATGTTCCCGCACACGTTTTCCATGGCGCGCGCAGGCATTATGTTCTACGGTTTATGGCCATCGCCGGAAGCGCGCGCGTACGGCGAGAAGAAACTGAAACTCGTTCCTGTTCTTTCGTGGCGGACCATCATCGGTGAGGTGAAAAAAATTAAAAAAGGAGAGAGCATTGGTTATGGTTTTACGGAAAAGGTGCCGCGCGACAGCACGATTGCCGTGCTTCCCGTGGGCTATTGGCACGGCTATCCGCGCGCGCTTTCAGGAAAAGCAGAAGTTCTTGTGCGCGGGAAGCGGGCAAAGGTACTCGGCCGTGTTTCCATGGACATGGTGGTCATAGATGTCACCGGTATCCATGGCGCCACGGCGGGTGATACCACAACGCTCATCGGAAAAGACGGCAAAGAAGAAGTGACCGCGGACGAGCTGGCGCGGTACGCAGGCACGATACACTATGAAATCGTCACGCGCATCAACCCGCTTATAAAACGAGTGCTGCTGGAGCGGTAAAAAAAGCATTTGACATATATATTGTTTTATGATACAATTAATAGTAGTTCCCACGATTATCCGAAAGGGGGTAAAAAATGATACGCGAGTTTATCAAACAGGCGGGCGTCGGATTTTTTACCCGCATTGAAGAGGACTATCTGGAAAACCCCGCGGCGTTCTTCGCGCGCGCGCGACAGATGGTGGGAGAATATTCCCCCCCTCTGGGTGCGTTCATTCGCTGGGGAATGAGCGCCGTGCAACAGCGCGATAACGAGGGAAAGTATTTCATGAGCGGCGCGCTTATGATGCTTGAGGCGTTGCATCGTTTTGACGCGATGTCGGGCGGTGATGCTGAATTCTTCGCGAAACTCTATTGTTTGAGCGATGAGTTCTGCGAGCGGAGCGGTGCCGCGCTGTGCGACAGTTTCCGAAGCCGATACGAAAAACCAGAGGGCTTCGTGTCCTTTTATAGCCGGCCAGCCGATGAGATTTTTGCCACGAACTGCGTACTTGCCGCTTTCTTGACAAAATATGGCAAGGGTCTCGTGTCTTTTGATCTCGGCGCGCTCGCGGTTATAGAATTGTTTTTTCGTTTTGAGGAACAAGGTCTCATGATTCCGGAAAAAGATTTGCTCAATTAGTGGCGTTTGCGTTTGGTGGCGTTTGCGTTTTTGCGCAGACGCCTTTTTCTGTGGAGCGCGCACCTTTTCTCTGCCGTGATTCGTTCTATACTGCAGAGAGAAACGTCGGTTTTTTTACTATGGCGGGGTAAAAGATATGAACGCGTTGGCTGAATTGCTGTGTCCGAAATGCGGGTCCGAACTCGGCGCGTTTGTCGTGAGCAAGGGCCTTCCGTGTCCGAAGTGCAAGGTTTTTTTCAAGACGGCATGGGGAGACTTTGAACACAGGGGATACTGCCAGTACCTTATGCCTGTGGAAGGCGAGACCGCTTCTTTTGAAGTATGCGATTGCGCATGTCATCGCGCTGAAGGCGTGTATCATATAATGCCCTGTTGCAGTCCGTGTCCGCAGTGCGGGAAAGGAATCAAGCGCGTTTTTTTGAAGGAGCACCGCGCAAGGTGTAAAAGCGAGGGCCTTCCCAAGGAGTTAGGCCACCTCACCGAAGCCCTCTAGCCGAGGGCTTCTTTTTATGGTATAGTACCCGCATCTCTATGGACTACCGCGGATATTTTAACGGCAAAAAAATAACCCTAATGGGGCTCGGACTTTTGGGGCGCGGAGCGGGGGACGCGGCGTTTTTGTCGCGGTGCGGCGCGAAGGTGCTCGTCACCGACAGAAAGAGCGCGAAAGACCTTGCGCCGTCCGTGAAGAAACTCAAAAGGTTTTTAAACATCCGTTTTCGTCTCGGTGGACACGACATGCGTGATTTTTCCGCCGGGGGCGGATCCGCCTTCGGCGGAAAAGGTGTCGACATGGTGCTCAAGGCCGCTGGCGTGCCGCTTAATTCTCCTTTCATAAAAGGGGCGCGGAAAAATAAAGTACCTGTGTATATGAGCACCGCGCTTTTTGTAAAACTTTTGCCGCCGGGCGTTACCGTCATCGGCGTCACGGGAACTCGTGGGAAAACCACCACCACTTTTTTAATATTTGAGATATTAAAAAAACAATTTCAAATTTCAAATTTCAAATTTCAAATTAAAAAAGAAAAAAGAAAACCAAGAGTGTTTCTTGGAGGGAACGTGCGCGGCATTTCAACCCTTGCGCTACTCCCGAAAATAAAAGCAGGCGACTTCGTGGTGCTTGAACTGGACTCGTGGCAACTGCAAGGGTTTGCCGACCTGAAGATAAGCCCGCATGTCGCCGTGTTCACGACATTCCTGCCGGATCACATGAATTATTACGGCGGCTCAATGAAAAAATATTTTGCCGACAAGGCGCATATTTTCAAGTATCAACGAAGCAACGAAGCAACGAAGCAACGAAGCAAGGAAAATTTTATTATAGGAGAACAGGCGGTGCCGTTTGTGAAAAAGGGGGAGCCAAAACATGTAAAGCGCGCGATTGTGGCGCGGGCGAATGATATTCCGAAAAATTGGAAGTTAAAGATTTTTGGGGAGCACAATCGATATAATGCCGCATGCGCTCTTGCCGTTGCCGATGCGCTTCGTGTGCCGCGTGCGGTTTCAAAAAAAGTGATTGAGGGCTTCCGTGGCGTGCCCGGGCGGCTTGAGTTTGTGCGCGAAATGCGCGGGGTGAAAATCTATAATGACACGACTGCGACAACGCCGGAGGCGACGACTGCCGCGCTTCGCGCGTTGGGAGAAACAACGAAGCAACGAAGCAAAAAAGCAAAAAAGCAAAAAAGCAAAAAAGCAACGAAGCAAAATATAATTTTGATTGCAGGCGGCGCGGATAAGGGATTGGATATGTCGGAACTCGCGAAAGAAATTCCAAAATGGTGCAAGGCGGTGGTACTGTTGGTGGGGACTGGCACAGATAAATTTTCAAATAATTTCAAAATTCAAAATTCAAAATTCAAAATTGGAGAAGCAACAACGCTGAAGAAAGCACTTAGCCAAGCAATTCAGTGCGCGCAAAAAGGAGATATAGTATTGTTCTCCCCCGCGTTCGCATCGTTTGGTATGTTTAAGAACGAGTATGACAGAGGGGAACAATTTAATCGCCTGATTAGGCGATTAAATTAAATTTCCAATGTCTAATTCACCTAATTTCTAAATAATGTCCAATTTCCAAAATTCCAAAATCCACTTTATCGGCACCCCGTACCAAAGCAAAACTTGGTACGGGGCAGGTTGGCGGCGTTACCTCTATGACACACTCCGAGAAAATTAGCAGAATACATTTTATAGGGATAGGGGGGATAGGCATGTCGGCGCTTGCGCGGATGTGTCTTTTCGCGGGGAAAGAGGTGAGCGGGTCTGATATGTCGCGCTCCGAAATTACCGAATCGCTTGAAAAAGAAGGCGCGCGGATTTTTTACATGCATGCGAAAGAAAATATTGCCGATGGCGTTTCCCTTGTTGTGTATACGCACGCGATAGCGGAAGACAATCCTGAATTGCGCGAGGCAAAACTCCGCGGGATTTCCACGAAAACATACCCCGAGTTTCTCGGCGCGATTTCAAAAAATAAATATACTATCGCGGTTTCGGGGACGCACGGCAAGACGACAACAACGGGGATGATTGCGGAAGGGGCGATTGCGGCGGGTCTTGACCCCACCGTTGTCATCGGGAGCTTGCTCACCAATGCGCGAAGCAACTTCATCGGCGGCGCAGGGAAATATCTTATCGCCGAAGCGTGCGAATACAAACGGTCATTTTTGAATTTGTCGCCAACGGTTCTTGTCATCACCAACATAGACAACGACCATATGGATTACTACAAGGACATCGCGGATATTCAGAGCGCGTTTGCGGAATTTGCGGCGAAGCTCCCTGAAGACGGTTTTTTGGTGTGCGATGCGGGCGACCCATTGCTTGCGCCGGTCATAGCCGCGACAAAGGCAAGAGTCGTGGATTATAAAAACTATTTTGATGACAATATCGCGCTCAAAGTTCCGGGCGCGCACAACAAGAAAAACGCCGCCGCCGCGCGCGCGGCGCTTGATTGCCTCGGTATGCCATCCGAAATCGCGCGCGCGGCGCTTCAGGAGTTCGCCGGCACATGGCGGCGGTTTGAATATAAGGGCGAGACGGAAAACGGCGCGCTTATATACGACGACTACGCGCACCACCCGACGGAAATTAAAGCAACCCTCCGTGGCGCGCGAGAAATGTTTCCGGACAAGAAAATTATCGTCGTGTTCCAGCCGCATCTCTACAGCCGCACAAAACTTCTTTTTGATGAATTTGCGGCAAGTTTCGCTGATGCGGATGAAGTATATCTTGCGCCGATTTACGCGGCGCGCGAGCCGCATGACGCGAGTGTTTCCATGAAAACCCTCGCGCAAAAAATCGCGAGGAATGGCATCACGGCACATTCGGCAGGAAATTTTGAAGAAATTACGGATGCTCTCAACGCGTCATCCTACGGCAAAAAACACCTCCTCATCACCATGGGCGCGGGTGATGTGTACGAGGTTGCGAAAGCGGTTATTCTCTAAAACCGCTCAATATTCCTTTCCGCGTCAAGATGCGGTATACTAACTCAGTTGAATAAGTTAAGAATAAGTTCAATAAGTTGAGTAAGGCGATAAAGTGGAAACTTATTAAACTTAAGCGAAGCGTAACTTATTCAACTTATATAACTAATCTATGTCCAAAGAATCTTCCCTCATATTTCTCGGCATATTCGTTATTGTGGTGCCATTTCTCGGTATTCCCGAAACTTTCCGAACTTTTCTTTTCGTAGTGTCCGGAATCTCAATTTCGTTTCTCGCGCTCCTCATTTACGCCCGCGAAAGATTGCTGGAGCAAGCAAAGGTAAAACGCCGCGCGCGAAGCGTCTCTCCTCGGCAGGGGGGCGTGAAAACTCGTCCTCATGATGCATCTACCGAAACTACGCTCGTTCAGGAATAGCATCCATAAATGGAGCCGTACCCGCTTATCAGTAATAAGCGTTCTTGTTATTGCGGGAGCGCTTTTAGTCGCTGGCGCCATTTTTTTCCCAACGACCTATGAAATCCGCGGCATATTGTCCGGTGTCTCTTTGGCCGGAGATATTGTGCAGAAAGATGAAGTTCCGTTGGAAACGGTCACCCACCTTCCTCCTCCAGATGCGGTGAAGGCGCTCTATATGACAAGCTGGGTCGCGGGGACGCCCAAATGGAGAAGCGGACTTGCCGATTTAGTTGAAGAAACTGAATTAAACGCGATAGTTATTGATGTGAAGGATTATACTGGACGTCTTTCCTTCAAAACAGAAAATCGGTTCTTAAACGAACTTGGCGTATCGGAGGCGAGGATACCGGATATTAAAAAATTTATCGCGGGACTTCACGAAAAAGGTATTTATGCCGTCGGGAGAATCACGGTTTTTCAAGACCCGTTTTATGCAGAGAAACGCCCCGACCTTGCAGTCTTGAAAGAGAGCGATAAAACGCTCTGGACGGATTACAAAGGGCTCCATTATCTGGACCCGGGCGCAGAGGAGGTGTGGGACTATACCGTTCTCATCGCGAAAGAAGCATACGCTGTCGGTTTTGACGAATTAAATTTTGATTACATACGATTTCCATCCGATGGGAACATGAAAGATGTCTATTTCCCGTGGAGCGAGGAACGAATCACCGCCGATGTTGATTATGGAAAAGCAAAAGTGTTGCGCGATTTCTTCGCGTATCTTCATGCGGAACTTCTCGGAATCGGCGCGCCGCTTTCAGCAGACCTCTTTGGCATGACGACCACTAATGCCGATGATTTGAATATCGGGCAGGTGCTTGAGTATGCCGCTCCCTATTTTGATTACCTCGCGCCGATGGTCTATCCCTCGCACTACCCGACAAATTTTATCGGCTTTGCGAATCCGGCGGATAACCCCTATGAAGTGGTACGCTACTCAATGGACAGGGGAGTTGCGAAACTTGTCGCGGCGGGCTTTGCGCCAACAAAACTTCGCCCATGGCTCCAGGATTTTGACTACAAAGCGGTCTATGACGCGCCCGAGGTGCGCGCTCAAATACAGGCGGTCTATGACGCAGGCCTCACTTCATGGATGCTCTGGGATGCAGCGAATCGCTACACGCGCGATGCTTTAGTCGCGGAATAAAGAATGGCATAATCGCCGCGCCCATGGCAAGAAAGGTGGGCGCTCGTGGCCGCTAGGCCATGCCTTACCCACACTTCCTTGCCATGGGCGCGGCTTCCTCACGCGCCACGCATCATTGACACAGTGAAATAAGTAATGTACAATACCACAGAGTTCAAACACCGTACATTTCCCTATTTTTTGAGAGGAGGCGACGATGAAAAATAAATCGCGGAAACTCAAAATCCGCATCCCGATGCCGCCGCCCCAGAAACCGCATAGCACGAAAAAGGGGCGGAAAAAAGGCTACACGCGACAAAAGAACAAACATATCGCACGGGAAGAGAAACGAGCGCCTGCGGAAAAAGACAACAAAGAAAACACCGAGGACGCTCCGTAGCCGCGAAGCGTCCTTTTTTAGAATCCTTTGAAAATGGTATACTTGTTTTATTCGCATGAGCGACATTCGTAGCGTCGCATCCCCCTTTCTTTGACTCGATGTCAAAGAAAGGGGGAGACACACATGGACAACGAGAAAACAATCTACTTTGCAAAATACGACTATCGCGGGCAGGGGAAGGTGTTCGGCATAAAACCGGCCGACCGCTCGCGCCACGTCTATGTTGTGGGAAAAACGGGCATGGGGAAATCCACCATGCTTGAAAACATGGCGGTGCAAGATATACGAAACGGCAACGGCATGGCTTTCATTGACCCGCACGGCGCGACCGCCGAGACCCTTCTTGACTATATTCCCGAAGACCGCATTAATGATGTCATTTATTTTGCGCCCTTTGATATTGACCACCCGATTTCTTTCAATGTGATGGAGGATGTTGGCTACGACAAGCGGCACTTGGTTGCCTCCGGTCTCATGAGCGCGTTCAAAAAAATCTGGCAAGACGCATGGTCCGCGCGCATGGAGTATATTCTCACGAACACGCTCTTGGCGCTTCTTGAATATCCGGACTCCACCTTGATTGACGTGAACAAAATGCTCATAGACAAGGAATTTCGCAAGAAAGTTCTTGAACATGTTATGGACCCGATTGTAAAAGCATTCTGGGTTGAAGAGTTTGCGAAATATACCGACCGGTACACGCAGGAAGCGACACCGGCGATTCAAAATAAAATCGGGCAGTTTGTTTCAAATCCGCTTATTAGAAATATTATCGGGCAGAAAACATCCTCTTTTGATTTCCGCAAAGTGATGGACGAAAAAAAGATTCTCATTATGA
>CAZYWN010000022.1:0-8715 GCA_964651525.1 uncultured Candidatus Saccharibacteria bacterium
TTGAAAAGCCAGAACAACGCAAGGATAAAGGGCGTCTGCACCAAAAACATCAGGCAACCGGAAAAAGGATTTACCCCGTGTGCCTTATACAGTTCCATCACCTTTTTTGCTTGAGCCTGTTTGTCGTTTTCGGTCTCTTTTTTAACGCGATTGATTTCCGGCTCCAACTGCCGCAGTTTTGATTGTGATTTAACTGTTTTATGGGTAACGGGGAAAAGGGCTATTCGCACCAGAAGCGTGAGAAGGATGACCGCCAGTCCGACATCGTGGAAAGGCGTTACCGCAATTAAAAAAATAAATCCGTTATATAACGGTTCATAGACAAGGGTGTTAAACAAGAGGGAGAACATTGTTGTAGTATATCTTAAACTAAGACACAGGGGTCAGAGAAAACAAACAAGAAAGCAAAGAAGCAACAAAACAAGAAAAACAGTTTGCTTTTTTGCTTTGTTGTTTCGTTGCTTTTTGGTCCTAAACTCTAAACGGGTGACATCGTAAAACCTGCCGTGCTCCCAAAAACATCCCTTTTACTAGCCCGTGAGAGATGACGGCTCTTTTGGTGTACTCCGAACAGGACGGCTCAAACCTACATACCCCTCCCTTTGAAAAACCAAGATAGCGCACAGCGCCGGTGTCGGGAGAGAGAATTTGTTGGTAAGCGGTTATTAAAAACACCACAATAGTTTTAAAAGATGCCCTAATCATGAAAATAGTCCGGCGGTTTTTAGTAAATGTAGTATTTCTTTGGCTAATTGGCCGTCGGGAAGATCTTCCGACCCGCTTTTTAAAAAAAAGATGCAGGAAAACCCGGGTTTTATTTGTGGCCGCACAGAGCCAATTGTATGGTAGCCAATTCTCTTTAGCGCATTTCTCGCCGTGCTTTTTTTGTTTACTTTTTTTGAAACAACAAAAGAAAATTTGCTTTGCGACGCATTGGGTGTCTTGTGAACCCGCAGTGTGAGGTGGGGGGAGTGGGTGCTTTTTCCGCTCCTCCCTAAAAAAGAGAAGTCTTTTTTCGTCAGTTTTTGTTTCTTGGGAAGCACAAAGCTAGATACTAGGTTATGGGGGATAGTTTTTCGGCGGTAGAGAAAAAACAACGAAACAGAAAGTAGTCCATTTTTTCTGTTTCTTTGCTTCGTTGCTTTTTTTCCTTAAACAGAAAGTTTTTTCCTCCCTTTTCTCCTTCTCCTCAAAACGACGCTTCTCCCGGCCGCCGTTCTTTTGCGCGCCAAAAAACCGTGTGTGCCTTTCCTTTTTTTCTTTTTTGGTTGATAGGTTTTAGACATAAATAATATAAGATATCAATAAACGACCGAGGTATTAATTCAATAAATTTCTAATTCACCAAGTTGTTTGATTCACCTAACTCATCTAATTCATAATTCACCTAGTAAAAGGTCAAAATTCAAATTTGTTTAATTTTTAATTTTTTCCTTTTGGTTTTTATTAGGTGAATTAGGTTAATTAGAAATTAGGTGAATTAACCCCGTATCGTTCTGGTTATCAACACCTTATATACATCTTATTAACATATTCCTCGGTTCTTAACAAGTTTCCGTAGAAATCCACAGTGGGTATACTATGTTCATGGGTTTGATTTTTTATTGTGGGTAAAAAATATTTTCCTTCAGTTTTTCAAAATAACAAGCGGCGACAAAATAGGTGATAGGGTATAGGGGTTAGGTTTTAGAGAAAAGAAAAACGATTGACTTTTAAGTTTTCGTTTTAATAATTTCAAAACCTAGAACCTAGAACCTAGAACCTAGAACCTAGAACCTAGAACCTAGAACCTAGAACCTTATATGCCAGACAACAAAGTAACAAATATCGCGCAGGTGTGGGGAAATGCCCTAAACGAAATAGAACTCAATGTTTCGCGGGCAAATTTTACGACGTGGTTTAAAAATACTTCTTTGATTAAAGAGGAGGAGGGGATTGTTCATCTTGCGGTACCAAGCAGTTTTGTAAAAGAGTGGCTTTCCAATAAATATCATAAGTTTATTCTTAAATCCCTGCGTGACATATCAGAAAACATCCGGGGGGTTGAATACGTAATTGTGGAGAAGAACGAGAAAAAAGAGCTCGTCGCTCCTGATGGGAAGCCTTCTTTAAGTAAAGAACTCCCGCTACAAGACCTTTATATAAACAAAGAAGACAACCTGAACCCTAAATATACATTTGATTCTCTTGTTATCGGCCCGTTTAACGAACTCGCGTATTCTGCCGCGCAGGCTGTGTATAAAACTCCTGGTATCGCGTATAACCCGCTCTTTGTATATGGAAAAACGGGATTAGGAAAAACACATCTTCTGCAGGCAATAGGTAATGGGATAAAAAAAGACTCCCGCGACAAGAAGGTTTTCTACATTACCTCGGAAAAGTTTTTTCTTGATTATGTTACCGCAGTCCAAGCGAACAAAATATACATATTTAAAGAAAAATATAGGAAATATGATGTGTTTATAATGGATGACATACAGTTTTTATCAAACAAAAAAGGAACACAAGAAGAGTTGTTCCATTTATTCAATATCCTTTCCGACAACAACAAACAGATAATTTTTTCTTCAGATAAGCACTATAACCATATCCCAAACATTGAGGATCGTCTCAAAACAAGGTTCGGCGCCGGCATGATTGTTGATATTACAGAACCCGACTTTGAATCAAAGGTTGCGATTATAAACAAAAAAACACAAAGTTTTCCTTTTAAACTTCTCAACGAAGTCGTTGATTATCTCGCGGGAAATTTTACCGGCAGTATTAGGGAGTTGGAGGGGGTTGTTACCGTTGTTTCTTGCCAATCTCAAATAAAAAACAAGCCGCTCGACCTTGCTGACGTCAAAAAAATAATAAAAAACAACGAGAAGCCTAAAAAATCTGTTTCTATTGACGATGTGGTGAGTATTGTTGCTGATTTTTACGGGATAGAAAAAGAGTATATACATCAAAAAACAAGGAGAAAAGAGGTAGTAAAACCACGACAGATAGTTATGTATATTTTAAGAGAAGACTTCAAGATGTCTTTCCCTACTATAGGACACAAACTCGGGGGAAGAGACCACACAACAGTTATTCATTCCTGTGAAAAAGTAAAAAACGACATAAAGAACAACCCTTCTCTTTTACAAGAACTAGACCGTATACGGACTATATTTTAATTTTGTGAATAAATAGGTGAATAAGGTGTAGATATGGTGGGTATATAAATCTTTTTTTATTAAAATTAAAATATACACAAGAAGAGCGTAAAGATACGCACATTTAAATCTGTTATTGATTATTTAAAAAACACCGGTGAATATAGCAAAAATAGATTATCCACATATACACAGGGTAATAATAATCTTTAATCTAAATATATAAAAAAATAAAATGAAACTGTTGTGTGTAAAAGAAAAAATTAAAAATGCGGTTTCTATAGCAGACCGCATAACAAACAAAAATCTTAGCTTGCCTATTCTAGGGTCGGTCCTTTTAAGTACTGATAAAAATAATCTAAAAATAAAAGCGACAAACCTTGATTTGGGAATTGAAATAAAAATACCGTCAAAAATAGACAAAGAAGGGACAATAGCGATACCGGGGGGTATTTTAAATAATTTTCTTTCAAATATTTTTGACGAAACGGTTCTTTTTGAGGTTATTGACAATAATCTTTCTATCTCAACAAAAAATAACTCAACTTTAATAAAAAGTTATCCATATGAGGACTTTCCTTTGCTGCCAACAATACCAAAAGAAAACTCTTTTATATTGTCGTCAAAAAAACTTTTAGACGGGTTTAAGTCTGTGTGGTATAGCGCAGGGACATCTGATATAAAACCCGAAATTGCAAGTGTGTATATATATACCAACGAGAATAATATTTTTTTCACTGCCACAGACTCTTTCCGTTTAGCGGAGAAAAAAATACAATTTGACGGAAAAGAAGATATTTCAACAGTACTGATTCCTTATAGGAACGCTTTGGAAATTACCAAAATACTTGAGTATATACAAGGAGATGTTGAGGTTTTCTTTAATAAAAACCAAATAGCGTTTACACACGACTCGCTGTACGTCACCTCCCGTTTAATTGACGGCGTATTTCCTGATTATAAACAAATAATTCCGAAAAATTTCAAAACAGAGGTTGTGGTGCTGAAGCACGACTTTTTAAATTCTCTTAAAATAACAAACCTTTTTTCTAATAAATTTAATCAAGTATTATTCACCATACATCCGCAAAAGAAAGTGTTTGAAGTAACGGCAAAAAACGCGGATATCGGCGAAAACAAGACACTTTTACAAGCGGCGCTGTCTGGCGACCCCGTTAGTCTTCAGTTTAATCAAAAATATATCACCGACTGTTTGCAGTCAATACAAACAGAAAGCATCTGCCTCCAAATAAACGGCGAAGGGAAGCCCTTAATTATACGCGGGGTAGGGGACACATCGTTCCTTTATCTCGTGATGCCGTTGAATCAGTAAATTTGGAGTTTGGAAGTTAGAATTTTGAATTTAGAAAAGAGAAAGTTTTTCAATATTCCATAGTATGGTTGGTTTCTTTAAATTATCCGAGTATTTACTGAAATTTAAGAAGTTGCAGGCGCCGGAAAAAGCGATACGACTAGAAATCGTTAAGAACATACACATAATCACTGGAATTTCTCTTAGTGAAAACAGTATAAAAATAAACAACTCGGCAGTTTTTCTTGAGGTGAACCCACTAATAAAAAACGAGATTTTCTATAAAAAAAAAGAGATTATTTCTTTTTGTAAAACACGGTCAGGAATTGTGCTCACCGCAATAAACTAAACAACCACCTGCCTAAGGGCAGGTGGTTGTTTACTGGAGGGCTTTAGAAAACGAAGAACCGCCTAAATATCCCTGATTGTAAAAGAATACTTCTGCGAGCTCTTGTTAAATACAGGGTCGTACACGACAACAGTAAGCGTGTTCTCTTTTTGGATGTTTTTTTCGGCAACCAAATGAAGAGAAAAATCAAACGGTCTATTTGATACTGTGGTGAGATACACGTCGTTTATAAACAAATCAACTTTAGATAAAGAGGAAGAGCCAGATGCTTTAACAGAAAAAGAGACTGTCCCACCAAGAGGGTATTCTCTATTAATACCTTCTACAGTAAAACCAGGAGCGAGCTCCGGTTTATGAAGCCCATCTTCTTCGGAGGGGATTTTGAATCCATTAAAATCAAAGCCTTGTTTTTCAACCCATTTTTGCACTGATGTTTCCCATAATTCAAACTGGGGGTCTTTTTCTGGGTTTTTTGGTTGCGGGCCACGTATGTCGTCTTTGTTCACCCAATAGAGAATCGAGTGAATGTTGGGCACCACTTTTTCTTCCAGTGTTTCAACTGGTGTATACACAGTCGCGAGATTCCCTGATATTTTGTCTATTTTATATGTCTCCCCCCCGAGCCAGATGCCGCGAAGTATTGGTTTTAGGTTTGTGTCGGCGGCGATGCTTATATTTTTGAATGGTTCGTCGGGGAGCGTTTTAAGGGCCTCCTGCATAAACGCGTTCCACAAGGGAGCAACAATAAAACCGGCAACTTTTTTTTCCATAGCGGTATAGTCGTTGTTTCCCGCCCACGCGCCGACGGCAATAGTGGGCGTGTACCCTATAATCCACGCGTCTTTGTAGTCGTTCGTCGTTCCTGTTTTTGCCGCGACATCCCGCCCCGGGAAATACAATTGAGACCACTCGCCAAAAGCCGGCGCGCGCGCGTCGTTGTCTTTGAGGATGTGCGAGACCTGAAGCGCTGTTTTTTCCGGGATTACGCGCTCTTCCCGTTTTCTATATTCCTCAAGCACCGCGCCGTTTTTGTCTTCAATTTTTAAAATAGAAACAATCGGATTTTTTTTCCCTTCGTTCGCAAACACAGAGTACGCCCCGGTCATTTCAAGCAAGGAAACCTCGCCGCCGCCAAGGACCAAGGTTAGTCCGTATCGGTTGATGTCAACAAGGCTTGTGATACCCATTTTTTGCGCGGTACGCAAAGAATCGGCAAGTCCGGCAAGATAGAGCGTCTTGATAGCGGGGATGTTTATTGATTGCGCGAGGGCCTCCCGCAGCGTAATGGGGCCGCGGAAAATTTCGTCATAGTTTTTTGGGGTGTAACATGCATACTCTTCAGAAACTCCTTCACGCGGCTTTCCTTCGGCGTCGCAATTGATATCAAACTGTGTTTCAAGGTCAAAAACAACTGTTTCTGGAGTAAAACCCTTCTCAAAAGCGGTTTCATACACAAACGGCTTAAACGCGGAACCCGGCTGGCGGTTTGGCGATATGGTGACATTGAAGTTTCCTTCGTTTTCCATGTCGTGATAATCACGCGACCCAACCATTACCAAAATCTGCCCCGTTTTCGGGTCTAAGGCGACAAGACCGGCGTTATTCGCGTTGAACTTCGTTCTGTTTTCCTCAGAGTAGGTTTTTACAATATCCTCGGCCTTTTTTTGAAGTTCGTAATCAATAGTGGTGATTATTTTCAATCCACCGGATTCAACCGCTTCTTTCCCCATCTTCTTTTCAACGGTTTCTATGACATAGAAAACAAAATGGGGCGCCTTTATATTTTCCTCTTTGTAAGGAGCGAAGAGGACTTCTTCCGCGAGCGCGCCCGTGTATTCTTCTTCCGTTATAAAATGTTCCTCAAACATCCGTTTCAGAACAAGGTTTTTACGCTCAGCGAGCTTTTCTTTGTTGTTCCCGTACGGCGAATAATACGTAGGCGCTTGGGGAAGGGCGGCAAGGTACGCCGACTCGGCGAGGCTCAAGGCGGCGGCTTTTTTCCCCAGATAAACCCTGCTTGCTTCCTCTATCCCATACACGCTCCCGCCGTAAGGTATCTCGTTTAAATACATCTCAAGTATTTTTTCTTTGCTTGCGACCTGCTCTAATTTAACAGCAAGGACCCACTCTTTTAATTTTCGGGCGATTGTCTTTTCTTGGGTAAGAAGCGAGTTTTTCACTACCTGCTGAGTGATGGTGGAACCTCCTTGTTCAAAACCAAATGCGCCAATATTAACGAGGATCGCCCGGAAAATCGCGCTGGGAAGAACCCCTTTATGCTCGTAAAAGCCGGCATCTTCTATGGCGACGGTCGCGTTTTTTACGTCACGGGATATTTCGTCAAACGGCACCACCTCTCTCTGGATATCCTTATGAAGGTCGTAAAGGAGAACCGCGCCGGTCCGGTCATATATTTTTGTTGACTCGGGGACGCGGCGTTCTTCAAATGTGGCAAGGTCTGGAATACGCAAGTTAGCCCCCCAGATAAGGAGGGTGCCTGAAAAGAAAAGGGCTATTGAAACGAAGAAAAAGAGAAACTTATGCATAGGGGGCTCTATAGTGCCCATTTCACCATACAATGAAGAGAAATGCAACAACTTCTGAAAAACAACGAAGCAAAGAAACAAAGAAATAGAAGACGGGTTGCTTTTTTGTTTCGTTGCTTCATTGCTTTGTTGTTTTGTTTTCCTCACAACATAAATATGCTATTTTATTAGAGATAATGAACAACTTTCCCGAAACCGAAGAACTGCTGACAAGAAGCATCTCCTATATTTTCCCCTCAAAAGAGAAGCTCAAAGAGCATCTTTTGAGCGGAAAAAAACTGCGCATTTATCTCGGCGCGGACGCAACCGGCCCAAGCCTCCATATTGGGCATGCCACAAATCTTATTTTTCTGGAAAAACTAAGGAGGTTGGGACACGAAGTAATTCTTCTATTCGGCGATTTTACGGCGCGCATTGGCGACCCGACCGATAAGTCCGCCGTGCGGAAGCGTTTAAGCGAGGAGGAGGTGGAACGCAATATCAAGGGGTGGAAGATGCAGGCGCGTACGATACTTAGTTTTGACGATAAAAAAAACCCTGCGCGAATAGTAAAAAATAGCGAATGGCTTGCGAAACTCTCGCTTTCCGAAGTGATTGACCTGTCGTCAAATATAACCGTCCAACAGATGCTTGAGCGCGATATGTTTGAAAAGCGCATAGAAGACCGGAAACCGATTTATCTTCACGAGTTCCTCTATCCCCTGATGCAGGGCTACGACAGCGTGGCGATGAACGTAACGGCGGAAGTCGGCGGGAACGACCAGATTTTCAACATGTTCGTCGGAAGGGAACTTCAAAAAAAATACAACGACACGGAAAAATTTATTATTGCGACAACGCTTTTGGAAAATCCGGAGACCGGCAAGAAACTGATGAGCAAAAGCGACGGCTCCTACATCGGCATAGATGACGCACCCGCCGACATGTACGGCAAGGCGATGGCGCTTCCCGACGGGGCGATTATTCAGGTATTTACCGACTGCACGTGGGTGCCGCTTGCAGAGATACGGGAACACGGGGAAGCGCTCGCGCAGGGCGAGAATCCGCGAAACATAAAAATGAAACTCGCGCGCGAGCTCGTAAAAACCTACCACAACGAACAAGCGGCGGAAGAAGCGGAACACGCGTTTGTCGCGGCGTTTCAGGAGAAAAAACTTCCTCAAGGGGTGCAGGAAATTACGGCGTACCGCGGCGATTTTTTAGGGAAGACGCTTGTTCTCAATGGTATTCTAAAATCAAACACCGAGTTTCGGCGGCTCGTAGAAGAAGGGGCGATACATAATATGGATAACGGAGAAACAATAGACGACCACACGTTTCTTTTGACAAAAGACGCCGTTTTTAAGATTGGAAAACGGCGCTTTGTCC
>CAZYWN010000023.1:0-8461 GCA_964651525.1 uncultured Candidatus Saccharibacteria bacterium
TCCACTCAAGAATATCATACCCTCCGGATGGTCCCGCATCAAACAAAAGATTCGCGAGTCCTGTTTTGTAGGCGATTTCCGCCGAGTTTTTTAGGTGAATCTTATATCCCGACACCTCGCGGAGAACAGTATTGTTTTGAATGAGTATTTCCCCGTGCGGCGCGTAGACGAGCAAATCCCCCGCGTCCGACTGGTTCGCGATGTCTATCGCGCGGACGCTTCCACCCTCTTCCGCGCTCCTATTCCGCGAAACGACAAGAATATAGGAATCCTCGGCGCCCGTCCCCGCAAAAGATGCCTGGTTGTTTATCTCTACTCTGCTACCCGCAAGCATATCGGACGGATTACGCGCGATAATTGCGACACTTTTTTCTCCGACCGAAGGGTCAATGCGGACGGAAGATGTGTTTTTGACCGTCACGTTTCCCGCGACCCACACCGTTCCGCGAAGCGTGAGGACGCCATCGCCCTGCACCAACAAGTCACAGTTTATTTTAACGGGGCCGAGAGTGTCCGCGTCGTCTATCTCATAAGGACACGGTGAGGAAATGACGCCTCCCGTGAAAGCCGCCGCTTCCCACTCATCAAGCGTGTCGTCCGAAATTGGAAGGGTTGATGTCGCAATCGGCGCGCTGTCGGGATATTTCGTCCCGAGTACCGTGGTCGCGCCGTCTATCGTTTGAAAATATGCGTCTTTTTCTATAAACGAATCGCGTATCGTCTGCGCATAGACAGAGCTCGTCGCGTGAATGCCCTCTACAAAACCGAGAGGTCCCGCCGACACGACCGTGCCCCTCACCATGTTGCTGTTCGCTCCGTCAACCGGCCCGTTTGAAAAAACATTCCCTACGATTGACGCGGTGTTGTCTATCTCAAAACCCCCTTCTCCCGCCTGAACGCCGTAGTTCAGTTGTATTTCATCGCCAAGAGTAAGCGAAACCGCAATGGCGCGAATGTTCTCTTTCGTGTTCCCTTCTCCGCGGATTGACCAGATGTCCCCGTCACGCGTCAACGCCGTGCTGACGGTTGTGCCGTCCGAGACAATCTGTTCCATGTCCGAAATATCCCGCCCTGTTTTTAGGCGGTACATAGCGTCTTCAACCCCCGCTTCGGCAAGAAAATAGCTTTGAGAACCTAATCCTGTCGTGCGGACGATCTTTGCCTGCCGCAGGGCAAGCGACGAGAAGCCTCCCGCGACAACGAGCATCGCCGACATAAGAAAAAGAACGGCGATAATCGCGGCCTGGCCCCGGTTAGTATCTGGTATCGGGTATTTAGTATTTTTCAAAACCCCTTTCAAAACCCCAATGACCAAATCCCAATGACCAATCAAACCCCAATTATCAAAATCCAAAATTTTTGGACATTGGGGTTTGGGGTTTTGTTGGGCATTGGACATTGGGGTTTGGGGTTTCATTTTTATACTTGATACGCGATACTGTATACTCGGTACTTTTCTAGTATCTCCCGCGAAGAACCGCCGTTCCATAAAATTTCCGCGTGTCCCGAAGCGCTTTGTATGCGCTTTCTCCGACGAGCATAACCCGCACGGCGCGCGGACTGTCCGGTGTCCCGATGAGAACAAAAGTGAGTTCGGATATTTCTATGCCTCCTCCCGAAAGCGGCGCCGTCTCTCCGCTTGCTTCTTCTATATACAATCTGCCGGAGGAAAGGGCAAAAGTCCTCGTCGTCTCCGTCGCGTCAGCGGCGCTTACGCGGGTCTTGAGTTTCAAAACGCCCGGATGCGCGCCGAACACACTCGCCTCTCCGTCAATGCCATGCGCGAGGCGAATTTCGCGGAGAATGCGGTCCATCGCCACAAACCCCTCCGCGGCAAGCGCGCTCTTCACGCGCGACTTGCCGAACGCCGCTGTCGCGACAATAGCCGTGTGCGTTATCACAACAAACATAAGAGAAAGAATGGCGATGTAGACAATTGCCTCCAAAAGAGTAAACCCATCACTAGGTTTTAGGTGATAGGTTTTAGGTGATAGGTTGTTCATTCTTAGTTTTTTCCGCCGGAGGCGGATCCTCCTTCGGAGGAAAATCTTAAATCTGAAATCATATATCTTAAATTTTTCTTCAGTTTCCAAACAAATCCATCAAATACGTTTTTTTCTCAACTACCGAATCCCCCGTTCGTCCCCGCCATGAGACGCGAGAGACGACACCGACCGTCCCCGTATCAAGCGTTTTTGAGATTGGGTCAGATTGAGGAACAATGTCGTCATCGCTATCGCGCCGATAGGCATTCTCAAAAACAAGCACACGAGAAAACGTGCCGTCTATAGGCGCTGGGGCAGATTCTGCTACTGCCCATACCCCCGCAACCGAATCAAATATCGGATAATAGAGCGTTCCTTTTACGAGTAGCGCGATGTTCGCCTCCCATCCTGTGTCGCGAAGGAGGCGCGCAACTTCAAGCCCTTCTCCCGCGAGAAACTCCGCTTGCACGCGGGAAACATCATCGTCGGTCACGCGAAATGCGCTCAAGATGACGCCCGAAAGCGTCGTCAATGCCACGCCAATGATTGCGATCGCGATAAGGATTTCTATCAAACCGAATCCGGCGCTTCGCGCAATTTTTAATTTCCAATTTTTAATTTCCATTGAATGTTTCAATTTTCTAATGTTTGAAAATTTGGTCATTAAAAATTGGCTGAAAATTGTAAATTGAGAATTGAAAATTATTCTATAGATACCACTCCCGTCCTTTCTACCGTTATCGTGCGCATCACTGCGGGGTCCTTCTTGAGCTGAAACGTAATCGTCCCAAACTCGTCTGTTTCTCCAGTGAGACGCCTAAAGATGAGGTCTCTCCCTCCGCCATTTAAAGAAATGACTGGGGCAAGAATGACGGAATCAAAAAAAATGATTTCGTTCTGGGGGTCGTTCGCGTCAAAAGAATCTCCTGAAAAAAGAACTGCCCTGTCCGGAGCAAAGTGCACGCCGTAACGCAAAGAATTTTTAGAAGAAAGCGTCCGCGCGCGCGCGTCGTAAAGAAGGGATACGCTCTCGGTGGAAGCGCTTACCACTGCATTTTTGTTCTTCAAAAAAAGAAGCGGCGTGGCGCCTGCCGCCGCGAGAGTCATAAATATGCCTATGACAATGATGATTTCTATTATAGTGAAACCGCGCATGATAATTTAGGATTTAACATATAAGATTTAAGATTTAAAAAATCTTAAATGCTAAATCTTATATTTTAAATTTTTAGATGCTCCCTACCAAGGAATACATCGGCATAATCATTGAGAAGGCGAAAAACCCGACAGCAACCCCCATCACTATCATCAAAAGCGGCTCTATCACGGATGACAACTCGCGCGTCTTGCGGGAAACTTCCTCCTCATAAAACACGGCGGTCTCAAGCAACATGTCCGAGAGTTTCCCCGTCTCTTCGCCGACGGCTATCATCTCGCCGAAAAGAACCGGATAGATGTCCTCATGGCGGCTGAACACGGCCGAGAGGGTGGTCCCCCTGCCGACTTCTTCGCGCGCTTCTTTGAGCGCCGCCGTGTAAAAAAAATTCTCTACCACATCCGTGGTCACGGCAAGCGCTTCCTGAATCGGGATACCGGCGGAAAGAAGAGACGAGAGCGTCCGCGCAGTGCGGGCGGTATTCACCTCGCTCGTCAGAGAAGAAACGAGCGGGGTACGGATGACGCACCAGTCAAAAAGTTTTTTTCCTGTTTCCGTTCTCGCAATCGCGGCAATAACGAGCAGTATACCCGCAAAAAGAGAGAGCGCGAAAGCAAAGGAGTCATGCAGAAACGAGCTCACCGCAATAATAGCGCGCGTTGAAAGAGGAAGGTCTACCCCCAGTTCTTCAAAAGTCGCCGAAAGAACCGGCACGACATAGAGGAGCATGATGACGGCGACGGCGGTGATGGCGATTATGATAATCGCCGGATAGATAAGCGCGCCACTGACGCGTTTTTGAAGTTCATAACTTTCCTTCAAGTGCCCGCCAATGGTGAAAAGCGCTTCGTGGAGCTTTCCGCTTTCTTCGCCCGCTTTAACGATTGCGACAAAAAGCGAAGAAAAAACGCGTGGGAAAGCCTCGAGTGCCGCGTGGAGCGACTCTCCGCGCGTAATCGCGTCTCCCAGCGCGCGGACAACTTTTTTCATTGACGGCTTTTTTGACTGCCTGCCCAACACCCCCAGCGCGCGGGAAAGCGGAAGCCCTGCTTTCTCCATTGTGGCAAGGTTCCGCGCAAACGCTATTTTGTCCGGCAGATTCACTCCGCCGCCGATGACGATATTGATGCGCGAAAAAAAAGATTCCTCCTCGGGAAGTTTTTCTTCGCGCGAAACGGCGCTTTTCCCTCCTTGGCTCGGGCGCGCGGAAAAAGGAGGCCCCGGAGGCGGGACAACTGCTTTGTCTGTGTATATTTTATTTTCTTCCTGATTCTCCATTCTATTTATGGAACATGGAACTTGAAACATGGAACATCGACAACTAGAAAAATCTTCGTATTCGCGTAATTGTTTTATGTTCCATGCTTCATGTTTTATGAATATTGTTTGGGAATCAGATATTAAAAATTTGAAATTCTTTAAATATATTTTGAATTTTATACTATTCCGACACCACCCTGAGCACTTCCTCAAGCGTCGTGATGCCGGCGGCGGCCTGAAAAATGCCGTCCTCTATCATCGTCATCATTCCTTCTTTTCGCGCCTGCACTTCTATCTCGTCCGCGGAGGCGCCCCCGATGATGAGTTCTTTTATCGCTCGGGAAAGCGGGAGCACTTCATGAATGCCGATGCGCCCGCTAAAGCCGTCCTCGCAGTCCGGTGTCGCCTTTTCGCGGTAAAAATAAAGGGAACGCCAATCGTCGGCGGGACCCACAACACGTTCTTCTTTGAGCGCCGCGAGAACCTTTTCCAAGTCGGCTTTTTCCGCGAGCCGCCGCATCTCTTCTTCGGACGGATGATACCGTTCTTTCCCTGCGCACAATTTCCTGACCAGACGCTGGCTCATGATTATCTCAACGGACGAGACAAGGAGAAACGGCTCTATTTTCATATCCACGAGCCGCGGCGCGGCGCCGGCGGCGGAGTTTGTGTGAAGCGTGGAAAGCACAAGGTGCCCCGTAAGCGCGGCGTTCACCGCAAGAGATGCCGTTTCGTTGTCGCGGATTTCCCCGACCATCAAGATGTCGGGGTCTTGGCGCACAAGCGCGCGCAAGCCGTTCGCGAACGAGAAGCCGATTTCCGGCTTCACCTGCGTTTGGTTGATGCGAGGCAGTTGGTATTCAATCGGGTCCTCAATCGTTGAAATGTTTACGTCGGGAGTGTTCAAGATTTCCAAAATAGTATAGAGCGTCGTCGTTTTGCCCGAACCGGTGGGCCCCGTCACGAGGAGCATCCCCGTTTTCTGTTTTGTCGCCTGGTGGATGCTTTCCATCCCTTTGCCGTGAAAGCCAAGCGTCTCCAATGTATAGCCGCCGGCGTTTTCGCGCAAAAGACGGAGCACCGCCTTCTCTCCGTAGTAGGTGGGAATGACGGACACGCGGAATGAAACGGTCTCTTTTTCTATATCCGCTTTGAACCGCCCGTCTTGCGGGAGCCGTTTCTCGTCAAGCTTCAGATTCGCGAGCACTTTGACCCGCGCGATGATGCCCTGCGCGGTCGTTTTTGGAAGTTCCATCGCGTCGTGAAGAATGCCGTCAATCCGATAGCGGACCAAAACCGACTTTTCGCGCGGCTCAATGTGGATGTCCGAGGCGTCCTGAATAAGCGCGTGCTTCAAAAGCGTTTCCACTATCTGCACCACCGGAAGGTCTTCCGCGAGTTTTTTCAAATCCCCCGCAAGCCCTCCTTCCGCGGAACCGGAAACATCGCGGAGCGAAACCGCCGACTCTTTTATTATCTCGCCGAACTCGGTTTTCAGGTCCTGCTGGTACTGGCGGAGCGCGATACGAACCGATTCCTTGTCCGTCAGGCGCGGGAGGATTCTTGTTTTTATCTTTTTTTTAAGAAAATCAATCGCCGCGAGCGCGTCTATGTCAAGCATCGCCACCTCTAAAGCATCCGCCGTTTTTTTATACGCGACGATATTGTGTGTGCGGGCGATGGGCTCCGGAATAATGGAGAGAACGGCAAAGTCAAACTTTTCATTCTTCAGGTTTATGAAAGGAATCCCCAAGACATATGCCTCAAGACGCCGGAGTTCGTCTTCGGCAAGAAGGTCTTGTCCGATGAGAAAGTCGCCGAAAGAAACGCCTTTCGCGGCTGCTTCTTTTTCCGCTGAAGCAACATCCTCGCGGGACACAAGCCCCGAGTCAAGCACGAGTTCCTTTAGTTTTTCTTGGTCAACATGCATTACGATGATGCTATTTCTGGCTTCAACCAGATTTTTATACTTTACTCAGAAATGCAATGAGTCTCGCCCCGTACCCAACGTGAAGCGTCGTGGTACTGGGGTCAACATGCACTGCTTAATTATAGCAAACAAAGCAGTAGGGATGCGTGTTGATGCAAGAGCAAACCCCACTCGGCGTTACGCCGAGTGGGGTTTGCTTGTTTATGTAAATAAGAAAGTGTAAGAGAGGCCCTTGATGTCAGTAGGTAATTCTAACAAACCCGCTACCACCCGCGCCGCCGGGTTGCCATGTGCTGTTATTTTCTGGCCCACCTCCGCCGCCGCCGCCTGTATTAGCACCCGCCGAAGACTCCTTACCCCCTACAGCACCGGCACCCCAGGAAGCCCCGCCACCCGCCCCCCCCCAGTTTGTAGTCCCTGTTCCGCCTAAGGCAAAAATAGTCAGTGCGCCATTGTCGCCTGGCTGATTAAGGTCCGGGGATATGGCTCCGCTGCCTCCTCCCTTCCCCCCGGGGCCTCCAGCCACCATGCCCACGCCTCCTCCGCCGCCGCCGCCACTTCCGCTCCCCCCAGCTCCTCCACCAAAAGCAGTAACGGTCTTGCCGCCAATGGTAACGGTTGTTTTTGATCCCGAACCAGCGCCCGCAGAACTTGTCCCGCCGCTCCCGCCGCCGCCAACGACAACAGAAATGCTGTCCTCAGCCGCAACAGGAAGCACAAGCATCGTGACGCCGCCGCCGCCGCCGCCGCCGCCGCCGCCCAACCGATTACCGCCGCCGCCGCCGCCGCCGCCGCCGACAAGGAGTACATGTATAAGATGTACTCCGTGTGGAACGGTCCAGCTATCGGTAGCCACCTGCGTGAATTCTCGCACTCCGTGTATGCCGATTAAATCGCCCTCGAGCGTTAAGTCGCCTTTAATGGTCGCATTTTGCAAGTTTACTGATCCGCCCACCGCATCTAACGAGCCACCGATGGTGATGTCGCCGTTCTGGGAAATAGATAGTTTGGATGCGTTATTACCATTCAAGAAACTAAAGCCGCCGTTTATGTTTTTTAGCGACCAAAACGCGGTCGGCGAATTAAGGTCATTAAACACGATACCTCGCGCGGGTGTTGGGTCCTGCGAAGAAAGTTGCTCTACTCTCCACACCGCCGACTTGTTTATAGCGCCGCTTTCTTCTTGGTACCAATCAAACCGCACTGTTCCTATACCGGCTCCTCCGGAGGGGTAAGTTAGCGTGCTATTGTGCTCCTGGATCGCGCTCGTATCTCCATCAAACCGCGCGCCGCTTACATTTGCAGTTGTTCCGTCCGCATTGATGATAGTTGCTGAGGTGACATGCCCCGCCGCATATCCTCTATATACATAGACAGTGGCACCTTCTTCAGGCAAACGGAAACGGTTTTGTATTGTGATATCTCCATCTCGGATAGACAGGGCGGTAGCCGGCTCGCTAGTGCCGATACCTACCTTGCCCATGAAATACGAATCGCCGGTGCCGGAAACCTGTAGCCCGTTTTTAACTGCGCCGTTGTTCGTATCTCCAATAAAGAGATTCCCGCCGATAGTTGTGTTGCCCAAAACGCTTAATCTGTCTCCCGCCGTAAACGGCACCGTCCCAATCCCGACGTTGCCGCCGAGAATAGACAGATTACGTCCAACGGGCCTAATGAATGCTGTTGAGTTATCCAGCGACCCAAAATCAAGGAATCGTGTATCGCCGTTTCCTAACGGCAAGGTATTATTGCGAAGGCTTAATATAACACCCGCATCCGGATTGGCGGTAGATTGTAAAGAATTCTGTATGAAAGCCCCGCCGCTCACATCCAACTTCGCCCCCGGGTTCGCCGTCCCGATGCCGACGTTGCCACCAGTATAGTTGATCCCCGTCACCGCAGGCGCGACATTGTCGCTCCATTTTGAGCCCGGGGGAAGAGTGACACTCGCGCCCGTACCGCTGACATTGGAAATGCTTACAGTGTTGCCCGACAACGAGAGGGTTTGCAATTCGTTTGCAGGGTTGGCATCGGCATCATTTATGTTGATAGTCACCGCGCCGGTCTGTCCGTTTACGCTCGTCACCTGATTCGGCGCTTTGATTTCGCTCCAGTTGCTGAATGTCGCTC
>CAZYWN010000024.1:0-6877 GCA_964651525.1 uncultured Candidatus Saccharibacteria bacterium
TTCTCTCTATGTCGGCGGGTTCGTCGCGTTCGCGCTTTTCGTTGGTGTCACAGGTTTTGTGCTCCTTAATGATAATATGGCGGGAAAAACAGGCGAGACGGCGACGTCGGGCAAAACGGAACAACTGTCCGGTGAAGGACCTCTCTATGAGGTAGCGGCACTCTGGCAGAGTTTGGAAAACGAAGCGGCGACAAGCAGCGAAACCGCCGCAAGCGGAACCGGTACGGGCGCTGGCGCGGAAGAAAAAATAGCGGAAGCGCCACCGCCTCCGCCCAAAAAACAAACACCACCTCCACCTCCGCCGAAACTGACCCCCGCTTGTTCCAGCGTATACGCTCCGGTATGCGGCGCGAACGGAATGACCTACAAAAATGAATGTCTTGCGAAAACGTCCGGTGTGGTGATTGACCATGCGGGGACATGTACAGAGCCCGAAGCGTCGCCGACCCAGCCTCCTTCTGCCCCTGCCGCGCCGTCCCCCATCGTAGAAGAATCGGAAACGTCGCTTTCGGGAGCGTATCCCGATTTTATCGTGCGCGCTCTTTCGCACTTCGGCGGAGTCCTTTTTGAGGGGAATCAATTAAGTTTCTCCGCTGTGGTAAAAAATCAAGGTACGGAGCGGGCATTTGAGCGGTTTAGGGTAGGGCTTTATTTGGACATCGGCAACAACGAAGTATTTGAATACTCGTTTACTCCACAGGAAGTTCATCCGCTTGAAAAAGGAGAGGAGACGACGCTCATCTGGAAAAACGTGTGGACGCAAACGCCGGGAACGCATACCATCGGCGCATGCGCGGATTCGGAAAAAATAATTCAGGAATCATTAGAGAAAAACAATTGCGAGACGCTTGAGTTTACCGTACTCGGGAAGGCGGACAACGCGGACCTTCTTATTTCGGGCATCCACGTTTCACCGTCTTCTCCTGCAATCGGCGCGCGCGTTACCTTTTCCGCTGATGTAAAAAATACCGGCTCGCGGGTTGCAACGTCGCCGAAATTCAAATTGATTGTGGACGGAGTTGTTTCCGCCAATAATTCCACGATTACGCCGAGCGAAGAAAACAGTTATGACAAGGATTTAGACCCGGGTGAAGAGGATTTCATTGCATGGACAGGCAACTGGATTCCGAAATCAGCGGGCAGCCACACCTATCAAATTTGCGCCGACAGCAATGACGCGATAGCGGAAGTGAACGAAGAAGATAACTGCAAAGAGGGGACGTTTATTGTATCTGGATAATTTCAAAATGAAGGATACCAATATACAAATGAGTGACAAATCCTAAATCCTAATATCTAAATTCTAAACAAATTCAAAATTCAAATGTTCTAAGTTCTAAACACGTTTTGGGTTTCGGTTATTGGAGATTATTTAGGATTTAGGATTTAGGATTTTGAGTTTAGGATTTAGAGTTCGTATAAGTATTCGTAGATTTGCATCTTATATTTTATGCGTCTCAACAGATTTATCGGCGATTTTGATTTGGACGCGGGGCGGATGACGCTCCGCGATTTAGATATTGTGCATCAGATTACGCGCGTTCTGCGGCTTGAGGTCGGGGAGTATATTGTGCTCTGCGATGGCGCGGGACACGAGGCAGAAGGGGAAATTTCCTCAATCGGGAAAAATGAAGTTCAAGTCAATCTTGGAGAAAAATACAAAAATGAAAATGACCCGCTTCAGCGCATCGTCTTGTACCTCGCAGTCTTGAAGCGCGAGAATTTTGAGTATGCCGCGGAGAAGGCAACCGAAACGGGAGCCGCAAAAATAGTTCCGGTTATTTCCGCGCGTACGATAAAAACAGGACTCAACACGGAGCGCGTGAGAAAAATTATGAAAGAAGCGGCAGAGCAATCGGGAAGAGGCATTGTTCCGCAACTCTCGGAGCCGATGGCATTTACGGACGCGCTCCAGAACGCGGCGGGGAATGATGATAATTTATTTTTTCATACGGTCGGTGGCGGTGCGCTTGAATTTAAAAGAGAGCGCGGCGCAATCACAAAAAGCAGAATAGGCGTCTTTATCGGCCCCGAAGGCGGGTGGAGCGATGATGAGGCGGGGTTGGCGAAGGATGCCGGTTTTATCATTGCCTCGCTCGGCCCTCTTACCCTTCGCGCGGAAACGGCGGCAACCATCGCAACCTATCTCGCCGCGCATTGAGGGACCACCTGTGTATAACCCACCGCAAGGCCCGTCCTTGCGGTGGGTTATACACAATGTTTGTTGCGCATGTTTCCGGATGCTATAATGGGCTTAATCTTACACATTAATGTTTATATTTTATGAATGTCGCATATAAAAACACACGGACAATTTTTATCATTTCCCTTGCGGCGCTTGCGTTTTTCTTCCTCTGGGCGGAAACAGTGGCGGCGCAAGAAACCGCGGCGCCAAGCGAGTCGGCTGACGTAGCCGCCATCGCTCCGGCGGGGATTACTCCGCAAAGCCCGTTTTATGCCGTTGACCGCCTTTTTGAGAGGACAGGACTCTTTTTTGCTTTTGGAAGGACAGCGCGCGCGGAGCGGCGATTAGCGCTTGCCGAAGAACGACTTTCCGAGGCGCGTGTGCTTGCCGAGGACGGAGATGACCGCGCGGAAGCGCTCACGGACGAATATGAGACAACATTTGAACAGGCAACAATAGAAGCGGAACTTTCCGAAAACGAAAACACTATGGCGCGCATCGCGGAGCAGGCGACGCGGCACTCCGCCGTGCTTGACCGCGTTGCGGAACAAGTTCCAGAGCAGGCGCGCGCGCGGGTGCTTGAGGCGCGAGACCGTTTTGTTGAAAATCATATTGCGGTCATGCGCACTCTTGCCGAGAACAATCCGGAACGCGCCGCCACTATTTTCGCGAATGCCGCGGAGCGGAGAGCTCTTGCCGCGGAACGCCGCGCTGAAAAAGTAGCGGGTGCGGAGGAAAAACTTTCAGAAAAATCTGACGAAGTCAAAAAGCGCCTAGAAGAATATGAAAAATATGCCGCTTTCGGCGAGGAGGTTTCGCTTATCGCGCGAAATCTTCGCACCGGCGAGGCAACTGTTGATGACGTGGTAAAAAAGGCGACCGCGCGGCATATTGAAGTGCTTGAACGCGTGCGTGAAAAAGCGCCCGAGGCCGCACAGCAAGGGCTAGAAAACGCGCTTCAAAACGCGGAACGCGTCCGTGCCCTGCGCGCCGACGCGCTTACTCCTACCCAGGTTGAAGAGAGGTTGCAGCAACGCCGCGAGGAATCTGACGAGAGGAGAGAGAAAATGAAAGAATCTCTTGAGACCCGTGAAGCCCGCCCCCTCCTGCCGCGAGCGCTTGAAAGAAGAGAGAATGCCGAGGATTCTGGAACTGGCGCGCGAAACATTCGGCAGAACACTGTGACGCCGGCTCAAAACAGGATAGAATCGCGCGTCGCGCCCGCAACAGGAACGCGCGTGACTCCCGCGGTTGCGCCGGGCATACTTCCGAGAGTCCAAAATAGCGAAGGAGTGACGCAGTAAAAAATCGGAAAGTTGGAATTTAGAATCCCGAACTATCCCCGCACGTTGCGGGGCGGTACGGGACAAGTTTGAAATTTTGGAGATGCGAAACAAAACGATCCGCAACTGCGGATCGTTTTGTTTCGCGTGAGGCGCTTGTGTTATCCCCACAAATTTTGACATTGATATCGTTTTATGCTACACTTAATCGCTAGAAACTGAGGCGGTTTTTGTTCATTGTTTTTCGGAAAAGGAGGTGGATTATTGGACGACTATGTGGACCAATCTGCGCTCGGGCTCAATCTGTGCGTCTATAATGGAATTCCGGACCTCAAAGGAAGCGCCGTGCGCCTCTTTGAGGAGAAGCGGGTGGAAGTTTCGCCGGGGATCAACGTTCACCTCGGGATTATCGGCGCGAGCCATATTTTTTCTTTCTCCATGGGGTCGTTCCGTATGATGGAGATGCTTGCGTGCACCGAGCCGCCCGCTTTTGAGGGCTTCATGCTCAAGGCGCCGCTTGGCCTGCTTGCGCCCGAAGGGGTGGAAAACGAGATGCCGCCTCTCCTTATCCCCTTCCCAGGAGTCCACTACGCGTTTAACGGCACCATCTCTAAGGCGGACGAGGAAGCAATCGCCGGTGTCGTTCAGCTCAAAAATCGGGCGCGCGCATTTGCGGCTGAAGCGCGGAACGTCATCTTTCTTGAGCACGATTTCGGAAGTCACGGAGACGGCGTCACCGCGCACGCATTCCCGCCGGAGACATTGGTGCAGTTCACGTGGCTCGCCGAAGGGAAAGCGCTGCTCCATACAGTGCATACCTATCCAAACGAAGGGAAACTGGTGAAAACTTTTTCCCTCCTCAGTATTTCCAAGTTCGGGGAACGTTCCGCGCGCGCAGGGCATCACTCGCCTGACGCGTATGCAAGAAGATAGGAATCTTTTCAGCCGCTCTGCATCTGCAGGGCGGCTTTGTTTTTGGTATAATAGAAAGGTATGAATCCCGTACGAAGTTCTGCGGAGTTTGGCATTAGTTATGATATTTTTAAGGCGGTGATTTAGATAATTTTTATGGCAGGATTTAAAAAAGAAACTTCGTACGGGATGAATGCGAGTTATTTTGCAAAGCGCCAGTACCGGGACTATTGCATTTATAAAGCGCTTGCGAAGCACGAGCCCGAAGAAAGCTTTCGGGCGATGATAGAGAAAGTCACTCGTTATGAACACGAGGATTTCATTTTTTGGCGCAACCTTTCCCCGCAAAAAAAATTCAGCGTCAGTGCGGCGGAGGTGTTGTATTTTTTGTTTCTCAGAAAAACACTCGGTCTCATTTTTACGGTCAAAGTACTTCAGGGGCGGGCAAAGGAAACTGTCGCGAAGTACAAACGCTATCGCGCAGGGGTCGGTGACGGCGACCTGGGGCGGCATATCGGGCGGATGATTGAGCACGAGTCGCTCCACGAGGGCGAACTGGTGGCCCAGCTTAAGGAAGTCCATGTAACGTTTCTTTCAAGCATTGTGCTCGGCATTAACGACGGATTGATTGAGCTCTCCGGCGCCCTCGTCGGCTTTTCTTTCGCCTTGAACGACCGGGTAGTGATAGCCCAAGCAGGGTTCATCACCGGAGTTGTCGCGAGTCTCTCTATGGCTTCTTCGGCATATATGCAGGCGAGATATGGGGAAGACCGCGACCCCAAAAAAGCGGGGATATACACCGGCGGCGCGTATCTTATTGTCGTCCTGATGCTCGTTGCGCCCTTTTTCTTTTTTAAAGAAGTTTTTTTTGCGCTTGCCATAATGTTTGGGGTCGTCTTCTGTATCATCAACGCATTATCGCTCTACAGCGCTGTCCTTTTGGAAAGAAGTTTCGCGCGGCAGGCAGGAGAGCTTTTCATCGCAAGCATTGGTGTTGGCGCGGTGGCTTTTGCGATTGGAATGGTATTCCGCGTATTTTCCGGTGTCTTGGTGTAATGAGTACTATCTTAATTACTCCATGAAAACAATACTCATCAGTTTGTCCGCGGTTTTTCTCTTCGGCGTTCTTTTCTATGCAGTCGTGGGGAGCAGAATGGCGGTTGATAAGGACGAGATTCAGGGCGCATGCCTTAGGGAAGCCACGGCAGCGCAGGAATATGCCCTTTTGAAAATATGTACACAGGAGGCGCGGCTTCTTTCTTGCGGCGGAGACGTCTCCTTCACGTATGAAGCGCAGAACGGATGCGAGATATCGTACCTTCTGGAAAATGGATGGAAGTGAAATTTGACAATAAAGAAGCAACAAAACACAGAAGCAACGAAGCAAAGAAATAATTTTCTTTTTTGCTTAGGCGCGGAGCGCCGTATGCTTCTTTGTTTTTTTCCTAAACTCTACAACCAAAACGGTCGATATTATCAAAATTAATTTCTTTTTTTGTTATGAAATGGCTTCATAAAATCACTTTTCTTCTTCTGGTCATTGGAGGTTTAAACTGGGGAGTACTCGCGGTCTCAGGTTGGGAAATCGGCCAGTTGTTCGGCGGCATGGAAATGCTTGTGTCGCGGACGATATATATACTCGTCGGTCTCTCGGCGGTATACGAGGTGGTCCGCCATAAGGGCATGTGCAAAGAATGCGGTAAATAATCTTTCGTCGGCTACGGAAGCAAGAAAAAAGCCGCCATGCGCCTGCATGGCGGCTTTTTGGTTCGGAGTTGCTGCTCCTTGTTTACCGGTCCTTACACACGACACCGCCGCTGGGGTACAGGAATTCTATGCGCACGCAGACTGTGGCGAGCGTACTTTTCTCTTTTTCTCTGCGCATCTTCCGCGCTGTTTTGTATACGGACATCCCATACCCGTTAACGTAATCTTGGGCATTTGTCGCGCCGGTATTATACGCCGCGGCTGCTTGCGCAAAATATAAGGAATTTTCAAGGGTTACTTCCGCCGCGGTAAGTTTGAGGTACGCCATCATGTCGCGGAGGATTACGTTTGCGGCAATGACGGACGGCAGCATCTCATACGGAGAGGCTACCGAGAGTCCGAGTATGCCGAGGACCTCATCGCGATAGTGAATCCATACCGTAGGCCGTATCTGGAAGTATCCGAGTTCTCCGCCTTTACAGCTCACGGAAGGGTGGTGCGGCTCAACGCCCTTGAACCGCGGGCTGTGGTTAATGTCCGAGATGATTATCTCAAATGCTTCTTTTTGTCGTTTTGTTTGTCGTTTCTTAATTCCCGTTACCAACCGTTTCCCGGACACCGCTCGCGGGTAAAAGGAACAGTTTCCCACATCAACACCCGCAAAAACCTCGTTCTTGTGGATTGCGGCAATGAGGTAAGGGTCCGCGTAATTCCCGGTAACCGCATTCGCGTATTCGCCAAGCAAAAGAAGATGCTCGGTAGGTAGCGCGTTCGGCATGAGCGAGAACGC
>CAZYWN010000024.1:6977-8424 GCA_964651525.1 uncultured Candidatus Saccharibacteria bacterium
CGGCTCAATTGGTGAAAAACCTCAAAAAACTTTTTCCACGAGCGAAAATAGCGCTTCGTTACTCAAATAATTGGGAGCTTTTTGTTGCGGTGGTGCTTTCCGCGCAATGTACCGATAAAAAAGTGAATGAAGTGACGGAGAATCTTTTCAAAAAATACCGGACGCTTGATGACTACGCGGATGCCCCCCTTGAAACATTCGCGGCGGATATTCGCCCGACGGGTTTTTACCGCGCTAAAGCAAAGAACATCCTCGCGTCCGCGAAAAAAATGAAACAGGAATTTGGCGGCAGAGTGCCGCGCACGATGAATGAAATCCTGACGCTTCCAGGTATCGCCCGCAAAAGCGCGAATGTTATCCTAGGGAACGCGTACGGTGTCGTGGAAGGCATCGCCGTGGACACCCATGTGATGCGTCTGTCACAGAGATTCGGGCTCACGAAAGAACGGACACCGGAAAAGATAGAGCGGGACCTCATGGAGATTATGCCCAAAAAAGAGTGGTTCGGTTTTACCTATCGCTTGATTGAATACGGAAGGACCTATTGTCCCGCGCGGACGTGCCCGCCCGACCATCCGCTTAAAGATTTTGATACTACATAGAACGAATTGCTTAAGCGGTAATGGAAGAATGGCAGGTAGTTTGGGTTTAGAATTTGGAATAGGGAATCCAGAATTTGGAAGAAAAAATAAAGCGAAAAGATAAAAAACTATGATTTCAAAATTCAAAATTCAAAATTCCAGATTCTGTCCCTTGATAAGGCGCAAAACGCATATGCGGTCACAAAAAATAACGAGAGTTGCGCTATCTATATGTAATATGCTATACACTAGTAATATTCGTTTTTAAAACTTTTATTAACTCGGGGTTTCCCCGAAAATTACTTAATATAGTATGGATACGTTTAACGCATTCAATCCGGAGCCTGAGGTAGAGAAAAGCCGTTGGTTTACCGGGCCGACATTCACGACATTTCTCATCGGCATTATTATCGGGTTTTCTGTCAATTCTTTTTTTGGAGGGTCGCTCTTTTCTGACGCTAACGATGGCGCAGACAACGGGGACTCCTCTCCGACAGAAGAATCGGCTTCACTTGGTGAACTATTGGGGGACGCGAAGGACGCAGGTAATAACAGCGCGCCGCTTTCCGGAGAAAAGAAAGCGCCGCTCGCGACTGTCGCCGATGGAGAAAACATTTTCGTTGTTTCCAACCAGCCTGCGGGGGAACGGGTAATTGTCTCCATGGTCTCTGTTTCTCTTGGCGGATGGGTCGCCGTATATGAGACGAACGCGGAGGGCGCGCTGGGAAATATTCTTGGCGCACGGCGGTTTAACGCCGGAAAGTATTTCGGAGAGACCATTGACCTCTTGCGCGGGACGACCGAAGACGGAGTGTACGCGATAGTGCTTCATTCGGACGATGGAGACGGAGAGTTTGACTACACCC
>CAZYWN010000025.1:0-8090 GCA_964651525.1 uncultured Candidatus Saccharibacteria bacterium
CTCCATGATATTGATGTCATCAATATGGAGCTTGCGATTGCCGATATGCAGGTGGTCGCGAAGCGGCGCGTGTCGCTTGTGAAAGAGATGCGCGGCGGGGATAAAGTGGCGATTCTTTTGGACGGGGCGCTCGCGAAAATAGAAAAGGCGCTTGAGCGCGGAGAGGCGGCGCGGACGGTGGCGCTTACTGATGAAGAACGCGCGGCGGTCAAAGGGCTCGGACTTCTCACGATGAAGCCGATACTGTATGTGCTGAACGCGACCGGAGGAAACGAAAAGGAAATTCCTAACGACCTAAAAGCATTTTTGGCGAGGGAAAAATCGGTATACACGGTGATTGACGCCGCGCTTGAAGGGGAAATCGCGCGTTCCGCCGAAGGCGACCGCGCGGGGCTCCGCGCGGACTTTGGAATGAAAGAAAGCGGCGTGGACGCGCTTATCCGTGCTGGCTATGAGGCGCTCGGCTTAATTACTTTTTTTACGACGGGCGCGGATGAGACACGCGGCTGGACGATTCCGCGCGGCACAAACGCGCGTGACGCGGGTGCCGCTATCCACACCGACTTCCGCGACAAATTTATCCGCGCGGAAGTTGTGTTCTGGAAAGACCTTGTTGATGCTGGTGGCTATCCTCCGGCCCGTGAAAAAGGCCTCGTCCGCACGGAGGGAAAGGAATACATCGTAAAAGACGGGGATGTATTGGAATTTAAGATTTAGGATATAAGATGTAAGATTTTAAAAACATTCCAACATTCTTAAGAATGTTGGAATGTTTTTGTAGCGAGGATGTGATTTTCCGAAGATGTACAATAGAGGTTGACAAGTGATTAGAAGTCACATATAAAGAAAACGGTCTTGTTTGAGGCTATTCATCGGCGCGAAAGATGCGCCGCGTTCTTTCACACCAGAAGAAAGGGCTGACCATGTCCAAACGCGGAACATGCTCGGCGGTGCCTGCCAGCGAGGTAGGCGGAGTGATTGCTGACCTTTATGAAAGGGTCGGTGGTCGCAACGGTCAACAGTGGCTCGATAGGGTAAAGGAATCGCTTCGCACCAAACTCTCCGACCCTCTTTCGCACAAAGAAGAGCCGGTGCCGGATTGGGAAACATGGCAAAAGGTTGCCGTAGGCGGCAAATCACGGGTTCGGAATCTTCTGTGGGATATGAGCTATCGCTACATGGTGGGAAAAGCGGCGCGCATGATGGTCCTTTCAAAAACATTCTCCGCCTTTATGTACGGCGATGTCGCGCTCACGGAAATTGATTTGGTGAAAGTAACGCTTGCCGATCTGGGGATTGTCGTTGACCCCATGTATTCTCATATCGGCGCGCCGCTTGCCGCTATTGTGAGCGCCGCGCGGGAAAAGAATCTTTTCCTCTGTCCGGCTGATGTCATTTTTCAGCTGCACCCGCGGTGTCTTCCTCGGGGAAAAAAATTTCTAGTGATGACGAGGCCGTTCCCGCTCAATTCTTATTACGGACTCTTTCATTTCTCGCATCCTCACGGTTCTCGCTCGCTCCCGAACCTTGATGCGAAACGAATCACATGTCCGTATAGCGATAACGTGGCGGGGGAATATGACCCCGACCTCGTGTTTTGGCACCCTTCGGCGGATGCGCCGAGAGAATCGCGCAGCGGCTACGACTACTAATATCTATGGTGGGGTCTGATTGAATATCCCCCTTGCGTTTCGGCGCAGGGGGTTTTTGTTGACGATACACACAAAGTACGGCATACTCTATATACAACACACAAAACATATGGAACATCCAAAATTTTCGCCAAAAGATTTTTTTCTCTATCTCGGGCTTGTTGCGTCGCTTTATGTCTCCGTGGGGAGCATTCTCGTGCTTCTCTTTAATTATGTTGACGCTCTTTTTCCCGACGCATTGCAAGGAAAATACAATTCGTTTTCAGGGCCGATTCGGTTTGCGATGTCCGCGCTTATCGTCGCGTTTCCGCTTCTTGTTGTTTTCACGCGCGTTATGAACGGGCGCATTCGCGAGGAAGCGTCTCGGATGAATCTCACCATCCGCAAGTGGCTCCTCTTTTTGACGCTTTTTGTCGCGGGGGCGGTCATCGCGGGCGACCTCATCATGCTCGTCAACACTTTTTTGGGCGGGGAACTCACCGCGCGATTTCTTCTCAAGGTGCTCGCGGTGCTTGTCGTCTTCGGGAGTGTTTTTGCGTACTACTTAAAAGACCTTCGCGGGTATTGGCGCGAGCATGAAGTAGCGTCAAAGGCTGTCGGATGGGTTGGAGGAGCAGTGATGCTTGCCGTTATCGTTTCCGGCTTCTTCATTATTGGTTCGCCGTGGGCGCAGCGCGATATGCGTTTTGACGAGCGGCGCGTTTCCGACCTTCAAAACATCCAATGGCAGATTGTGAACTACTGGCAGCAGAAAGGGAAAATCCCCGCGACTCTTGTCGCTCTTGAAGACCCTATCTCCGGATTCCGCGCGCCAAAAGACCCAGAAACGGGAACTCCCTATGGCTACACGGTTCTTGAAGCGGACGCATTTGAACTCTGCGCGACATTCAACACTGCGACTTCTCTCGCAAACGGCAAGGGGGCAGGCGAACCGGTGCGAGCGATATATCCGATGGCAGTGGACGGGTTTTCAGTAAACGAAAATTGGGCGCACGACGCGGGGGATGCGTGCTTCACGCGGACGATTGACCCGGACCTCTATCCAGTGCGACCGATGAAGCAATAAAGCAACGAAGCAACGAAGCAAGAAAACAAGAACTTCTTTTTGAAAAGCCCCGCCGCGTCAGACGCGGCGGGGCTTTTCTTTTCTGTTATTTTGTTGTATCGTAAAATCAACAAAACAAAGAAACAATAAAGCAAGAATGTTTTGTTTCGTTGCTTTATTGCTTCGTTGCTTTTTATGAGGCAATACGACCACAAAGAAATAGAGTCCAAATGGCAAAAAGAGTGGGCGAAAGCGGGCCTCTACAAAACTCCTGAAGACTCCGCCAAAAGAAAGTGCTATGTGTTGGACATGTTTCCCTACCCATCCGGCGAGGGCCTTCATGTGGGACATCCGAAGGGCTATATCGGCTCCGATATTTACGCGCGTTATAAAAAAATGACAGGATACAATGTGCTCCACCCGATGGGGTGGGACGCGTTCGGGTTGCCGGCGGAAAACTACGCGCTCAAAAACAAAACGCATCCGCGGGAAGCGGTAGAAAAAAATATAGCGCGGTTCAAAGCACAGCTTGAAAAAATCGGCTTCAGTTACGATTGGGAGCGAGAGATAAACACCACCGACCCCGAATACTACAAATGGACGCAGTGGATTTTTCTCCAACTTTTCAAAAAAGGGCTTGCCTATGAATCGCACGAGCCGATTAACTGGTGTCCATCGTGCAAGACGGGGCTTGCGCTTGAAGACCTTGAGGGCGGGAAGTGTGAGCGATGCGGTTCTGACGTGGAGCAGAAACCGCTTCGCCAGTGGGTCCTTAAAATCCGCGAGTACGCGGACCGCTTGCTCGCCGACGTTGACGCGCTTGATTGGCCAGAGTCGGTCAAGGAAGCGCAGAGGAACTGGATAGGACGCTCGGAAGGAGCGAATATAAGATTTAAGATTTATGATTTAGGGTTTAAGAATGAAAATGAAATTGAGCTGTTTACAACAAGACCAGACACACTATTTGGCGCGACATATCTTGTGTTGTCGCCGGAGCATCAACTGATTTCAAATTTCAAATTTCAAATTTCAAATTGGGGCGAGGTGGAAGAATATATAAAGAAGGCGAACAAAAAGACGGACTTGGAGCGAACGGCGCATGAGAAAGAAAAGACGGGAGTAGAATTAAAAGGAATAAAAGCAATAAACCCCGCGACGAAAGAAGAAATCCCCGTCTGGATTGCTGATTATGTCTTGGCGCACTACGGAACCGGCGCCATTATGGCAGTCCCCGCGCACGACGAGCGGGATTTTCAGTTCGCGCAAAAATTTAATTTGCCGATAAAAAGAGTCATTAGTCATATTGTCACACAATTCAATGCCCCTCCTCATCATGGTCATTATCCTTCTCCGAGTGGGGAAAGTGACAGAAACGTCTATTCTGGTCTTGGGGAACTCGTGAACTCCGGTGAGTTTGACGGAATGAAGAGCGAGGAGGCGAAGTGGAAAATTGCCGACAAGTTTGGCGAGCGGCGCGTGGATTACAAACTTCGCGATTGGGTGTTTTCGCGACAAAGATATTGGGGAGAACCAATCCCATTAATTTTCTGCGAGAGTTGCAGAAAATTAATGGAAAATTCCAATTTCCAATTTCCAATTTCCAACAAAATTCAAAATTCGGATTTCTCTCTCGGAGAAATCATGAACCCCGGCTGGGTTGCCGTTCCCGAAGACCAACTGCCCATCACGCTACCGGAAGTGAAATCATACGAGCCGACGGGGACGGGCGAGTCGCCGCTTGCGGGGATTCCAGAATGGGTGAATGTAAAATGCCCGAAGTGCGGAGGTGAGGGGAGACGCGAAACGAACACGATGCCCCAATGGGCAGGGTCATCGTGGTACTACATCGCGTACTGCGTACGCGAAAACTCTAAATATGAATTTCTAAACTCTAAACAAAAGGATTATTGGTTGCCGGTGGACTTGTACATCGGTGGCGTTGAGCACGCGACTCGACACCTTATCTACGCGCGGTTCTGGCATAAGTTTCTTTTTGATATCGGTGTGGTTGCGCATCCGGAGCCGTTTCTGCGTCTCAAAAATCAAGGGCTTATTTCAGGTCCCGATGGGCGCAAGATGAGCAAACGGTGGGGGAATGTTATAAATCCCGACAACGTTATCGCGCAGGTGGGCGCGGATACGCTCCGCGTCTACGAAATGTTTATGGGCCCGTTTGAAGAGGCAATCGCCTGGAACACGGATGCGATTGCCGGCTCGCGGCGGTTTCTTGAACGCGTTTGGCGATTGAAAGAAAAAATTCCAAATTCTCCTCCGGAGGAGGATCGGCCTCCGGCGGACAAATTCCAAATTCCAAATTCCAACATTGAGCGGCTACTGCATAAAACGATAAAGAAAGTGAGTGAGGATATTGAGGCACTCAAATTCAACACAGCGATTTCCGCGTTAATGATTTTTGTGAACGAATTAGAGAAAGAAGAAGCGATTCTACTTTCTACTTTCTACTCTCTCCTTTCTCTTTTAAGTCCATTCGCTCCGCACATCACCGAAGAGCTCTGGCATGAATCGGGAGGAGAGGGTTTTATTTCCGAAGTCGCTTGGCCGCGATATGAAGACAGCAAAATAGAGGGGAGTGAGGTGACCATTGTAGTTCAGGTGAACGGGCGGGTCAGAGATACATTTGAAGTTACCGCAGGCGCGGCCGAAGAGGACATCAAAAAGGAAGCGCACGCGCGCGAGGCGGTGAGGAAATTCACGGAAAATAGTGAAGTTTTGAAAACCGTGTATGTCCCCGGAAAACTCTTAAATATCGTGACGAAGAAATCGTAAAAACAGCGTCGCGCAGGCGGCCTCTCGAGGCACTTGACAACATTATATAAGGTAAGGTAGTCTCTAGTCATCTTTACTATCTAAAAAGAGGGTATGAAAAATCCTGCTTTCAAACCAAAACAAACTACGAAGAAGCTTTTAGCCGTGCTCCCCGAGCGCGCCGCTCATGTTCTCGTCGGACGGTTTGGTCTCGGCGCCGAACCCGAGAAAAAAACCTTGGAGTCAATCGGGAAGAAATACGGCATTACCCGCGAGCGGGTGCGGCAGATAGAAAACTTCGCTTTACATACGATAAAAAAATCATCCGTATATGCAAGCGAGTCGCCTATTTTTGATGAGTTGAAGGAGTACTGCGCCTCCCTCGGAGCCGTACTCTCGGAGGAAGATTTTTTGGAAGCTTTTTCTAAGGAAAAAAGCATGCAGAACCATATGCATTTTCTCCTTGTTTTGGGAGACGCTTTTTCTCGCGACAAAGAAGATGAGCAGTTTCGTCTTCGCTGGAGCGTAGATAAAGGTATCAGCGAAAAAGTGCACAAGGCTCTGCAGGCGCTTCACCAAGGCCTCGCCGCCAAAGACTTGATTACTGAGAGCGAAATGCTTGATGCATTTAAGAAACGTCTCGGTACGGTGCCGCCCGAATATAATTCAAACGATATCCTCTTCCGTTGGCTCCGTCTTTCAAAGGTGGTGGGAAGAAATCAGCTTGGCGAATGGGGTCTCGCGGCATCTCCCAATATCAAGATACGGGGCATTAGGGACTACGCGTATCTTGTCATTCGGCGTCACGGTTCGCCGCTTCATTTCCAGGAGGTTGCGAAAAAGATAGAACAGGTGTTCAGCCGTCCGTCGCATCCGGCGACATGCCACAATGAGCTCATCAAAGATAAAGGACGGTTCGTTTTGGTCGGCAGAGGGCTCTACGGTCTTGCCGAATGGGGGTATACGGACGGCGTGGTGAAGGACGTCATTATTGATATCCTAAAGAAGAATGGCGCGCTGAAGAGAGAAGAACTGGTGAGCAAGGTTTTGAAAGAACGGCATGTCAAAGAAAATACGGTACTCGTTAATCTCCAGAACAAAAAATATTTCAAACGGGACGAAGGAGGGACCTACACCCTCGTCTAAACAAAAAGCCCTCACTCATGAGGGCTTTTTGTTAGCGGGCAAAAAAGGACGCCTATTGGACAAATGTCTTCCTCTCGACTGTCTTCTGCGGTAAAATAATTACTAGGTGTTAGGTTATAGGTTTTAGGGAATAGGTCGCGGAGCACGTCGTCGGCGTATTATGCGCGAAGCGCACACCTATCACCTAACACCTATCACCTAAAACCTAGCAAAATGAATTCCCGCCTTCAGTACATACTCGGGGCATCCTATTACTACTTTCTCCAGTTTCTGGACCTTGCCCCGTTCCTTATCCCGCTCTTTATCATGGCGGGAGTTATGCTCGTGGTCCCTTTTTATCGCGAGACCGTGGCGGCGCTCTCTTTTTCTTTGGTAGAGTGGGCCCCCGTGTGGCTCACTATAACGCTCGCGGCGGCGTTGTTTAAAGTCTGGTCATATTATACGAGGACGCGATTCCTCGCGTCGCAGAAAATGGCGCTTCTTGAAATCCGCGTTCCGCAGAACGTGGACAAATCGCCGCTTGCGATGGAGATAGTATTAGGCGCGCTTCATCAAACAGTCGGGGAGTCCACCTTGTGGGACCGCGTGATGCTCGGAAAAGTGCGCGCGCATTTTTCTTTGGAAATCATTTCTATTGAAGGGAACGTGAAGTTTTTAATTTACACGCGTCAGTCAATGCGGAAATTCATAGAATCGCAGATATATTCTCAATACCCCTCCGCCGAAATACATGAGGTGCCGGACTATATCACGCATATACCGTACGCGAAACGTGATGCGAACTGGGCGCTTTTCGGGTCAGAGTTTACCCTAACGAAGCCGGACCCGTATCCGATAAAGACCTATATTGACTACGAGACCAACAAAGACGTGTTTGAAGAAAAGAAAGTGGACCCGATTACGCCGCTTCTTGAGTATCTGGGCGCGTTAGGCCCCGGCGAACAGGGGTGGTTTCAGATATTGGTGCGTTCAAACAAAGGGCTCAAGGACCCGACGACCTATTGGACCAAGGACTGGCAAGGCGAAGCGAAAAAGATTATTAACGAAATCATAGAAAAGAGCAAAAAACGTCTCGCGTCAAGCGATGAGATGCCCGGGGCTTTTCCGTATTTAACCGAAGGCGAACGTATGACGATGAAAGCGATAGAACGGAGCGTCGGGAAGCTTGGTTTTGATTGCGGCATACGTTCTATCTATATCGCAAGAAAAGACGCGTTTAATCCGTCAAACATCGGCGGTCTCTTTGGTACGGTAAAGCAGTTCAGTTCAAACGACCTGAATGGTTTCAAGCCGGTGCACTACACCGATTTTGACTACCCATGGCAGGACCTTTACAAACACCGCCTTTCCAAAATAAAGTGGAAACTATTTGACGCGTATCGGCGGCGTTCTTATTTTCTTCCGCCCTATGAGCGGAAACCGTTTGTGCTGAATACCGAAGAATTGGCGACGATATATCACTTCCCGGGCAAGGTCGCGAC
>CAZYWN010000026.1:0-7475 GCA_964651525.1 uncultured Candidatus Saccharibacteria bacterium
TGACCGCGCCACATAAAGCGATGCGAATCCGCGCGAGAGGGGAGCGTCAAAGTAGCGGTTTTTTATGCTGAAACGCATAGGAAGGGTATAGGGGCTAGTTTCTAGGTTCTAGTTTTCTGATTATAGCGTTTAACATTCTTAGTACCTCATCCAGAAGTGATTCCGCCTCGTTTATATTGATTTTTTGATATAAATCTTTCATTAAAAGCAATTGCGTTTCAAGTTCGGCTGAGGAACCATATGCTATTCGTAAAAACTGTAAATATTCTTTAAGGTTTTTTCGTTGTTGCCCTTCAGCAATATTTGACGGTATAGACACTGCCGAACGCCTCATTTGAGTAGAAAGTCCGTACAATTCTTCTTTGGGGAGTTCACGAGTTATTTTATAAATCTCTTTTACAAGAATCATTGATTTTCTCCATACAATCAATTCCTTATATGATTTTAACGAAGTCATACTAGAACCTAGAAGCTAGCACCTAGAACCTAACTTTCAAACGCAAGCAACATCGCCATTGCGCCGATGCCCAAAAGCATCGCCGCGAACTGGAGGAGAGAATGTCCCAACCGTGTCGTCTTGTGTATTTCAGGGATAAGGTCCGCCGAGGCGATATAAATAAATCCGCCGGCGGCGACAGGGATGAGCCAGAGCGTCAGATTTGCACCGAGTTCTCCGAGGAGCAGTACGGCAGCGGCGCCCAAAACCGCGAGGAGCGCGGAAATAAAGTTTAGGAAAATCGCACGCATTCGCGAGAACCCAGAGTAGAGAAGCACGGCGAAATCGCCGATTTCCTGCGGAATCTCGTGAAGGACAATGGCGATGGTCGTCGCGACCCCGATTTCAATGCTCACGAGGAACCCTGCGGCGATAATCGCTCCATCAAGGAAATTGTGCACGCCGTCTGAAACGAGAATCATATATCCCGTGGGATGGATTGCGCGCGCTCTGTCTCCCTCGTGCTCATGCGAACCGTCCGCGTTCTCTTTACCGTGATAATGGTGCCAGTGGAGGAATTTTTCAAGCACGAAAAAGAGAAGAACGCCCCCAATCATCAAGAGCGCCACGGGCAATGCCGCGATGGATTCAAATGCCTCTGGAACGAGATGAATAAATGCGTCACCGAGCAAGGCGCCTGCGGCGAGGGACACAAGGGCGAATATGATGCGCCGAAGCAGATCTTCTTTGAGCGAGAGCGCGAATACCCCCACCAGAGAGACGAGCGAAACGGCAAAGACGCTTGCGATGGCGTAGAAAGAAATGGAGAACATACAACATCAATTAAAACACGCCGCTCTTGCGCCGTCACTTGACTTTTATTTAATTTGATAGTACTCATAGCGCTAGAATGTTTTTTGAAAATTTCACGGTGAGAACTCATTGAAACAGAAAAAATTTACCGGATTTCTCGGCGCGCCAAAAGAGCTTTTTAGCGCGCTCAAATGGGCATATATCCCCATTCTCTTGAGCTATTTTGCGCATAGTTTTAGCGGAATGTTCGGAATGGGGAGCGGTCTTACGACCGTGCCGGCAAGTTTTTGGCTGCAAGAAGGCCTTTTGCTCACGCCGCCGCAGATTGAATGGGCTATTTTTACCATAAGCCTACCGTGGATAAGCAAGGTCTTGGTCGGGCATCTTGTTGACAGTATCTCTGTGCTGTACCGCAAACTCTGCATTATGCTCTCCGGCGTTTTGATGGCGGCTGGATTTCTTCTGCTCGCCGGTTTGGCGGGAGGGTATGCGTGGCTCAGTCCAGTGATGGCTTTGTTTGGTTTTGACCCCATCGTGGGGGTAGGCGCGGGTCTGGAAGCTGCCGTCCTTGAAGCGCAGACGGCCGCGCTCGGCCGTTTTCAGTTCGCCGTCTATATCCTCGGCTATTTTTTCGTTTCGTTGAGCATGGTGTGTCAGGATGTTATTTTTGACCCGATGAGTCGGCATGTCGTTTCACGCATGGATGAAGAGGGACGGGAACTCTGCGAAGAGGAATATCGCCGCAAGGTGGGAATTGCGCAGACATGGTGCCGCATCAGTTTCAACTTTGCGAGCATCGCGGGAATGCTTACCGCTTTTGCGCTTATCTCCATCGGTTTTAGGATGGATGAAATTTTCCTTGCCTGCCTTATCGTTCCCGTGTTTACGATGGCGCTTGCATGGTGTATCACCTTGCCATGCGAGGTGGCGGTGTGCGCCGTCCGTTTTCGGATTATCGCTCTGGCGCTTGTCGTCATTTTCACGGCAGTCGTGACGCAGATGATGGACATCCCCTTCTCGCGTGAAATCAGTTTTCTGGTGACCTTTGCCGTGGTGGTGGCGCTTCTCGTCATTTTAAACAGACGGGATGCTTCGCCGCCCGCGCTCAAGAGAGCGCTCTTGTTTACCATGTTCACGCTCTTTATGATGAACCTTGCGCCAAGCGCGGGGTCCGGCGTGTCATGGTGGCAGCGCGAAGTTCTTGGGTTTGACAGGGATTTTGAAATCCGACTCGGCATTGCGGGCGGAGTTCTGTCGCTCGGCTTTCTGGTCTTTCTCTATCGTTTTGCGCTTCGGGGGCATCTGGGGTGGTTTCTGCTCATTCTCAATTTCGTATTTCTCGGTTTTGGTCTCACGAATCTCGGGTTTTGGTACGGAATTCATGAATGGCTCGGCGGCATATTCGGCGTAGCGCCGCTTTCCATGGTGCGGATTATCGCGTGGGTTGATACCGCCACCTCTTCGCCGTTCGTATTTCTCTACGGGCTTGTCGCGTTCGTGCTCCTTGCCCAGTATGCCGACGATGTCGGTACTGCAACATGGTTTACCGTGTTCGCGATGCTCTTGAACCTCGGCTACAACGCGAACAATCTCCTGACGGGCTATTTGAACACGATATTCACCGTATCGCGCGCGAAGTATGAAAACGGGGCGCTCGTCGCGCCCGGCAACTATACGGAACTCGGGGCCATTCTGTGGACGAGTTGGATTTCGTCCCTCATCGTCCCGACACTTGTCATTATCCTCTTCCTTACGCCATGGAGGAAGAATTCGGAGCCGCTTGCGTATAGCGTGTGGCTTCGCATGAAGATGGCGTTTGTTGGTTGAAAAATATAGCGGTGAAAAAAGCGCTCGTACGCGGCATGACGAAAGTCACGCCGCGTTTCTTTTTGCGTTTGCTATACTGATGCGATGTCGCCGAAAGAAACTAACGCGCTTCTTCTAACGCTGCTCGCGAAGCGAGGTATCGTGACGGAAAAAGAACGGGAAGATTTTTTGAATCCGAATTATTATACTGGACTCCACGACCCGTTTCTTCTTCCTGATATGGAAAAGGCGGTTGGGCGCGTGCTTTCTGCGATTCAAAATGGTGAGCGCGTTGTCCTTTACACCGACTACGACACCGACGGCACGCCCGCGGGCGTCATTCTCCGCGATTTTTTCAAAAAAATCGGATATACGAATTTCCAAAATTATATCCCGCACCGCTATTACGAAGGGTACGGACTGAATAGTGACGCGATTAAAAAATTCAAAGAAGACGGCGCGACGCTTCTCATTACCGCCGATTGCGGCATCTCTGATATTGCGGAAGTGCGCTATGCGGAAGAAGAAGGGATAAATGTCATTTTAACCGACCATCACCTGCCGCCGCAATGTTTAGAGGTTGAACCTCTAAACATTGATAATCTTCCGCCGGCATACGCGGTCATCAATCCGAAGCGAGCGGACAACAAGTATCCCTTTGACGGCCTCTGTGGCGCGGGGGTGGCGTTTAAACTTGTGCGCGCTCTTATCGCGCGCGGCAAAGAAAAAGAAATTTTTAATATGCCGCCCGGCTGGGAAAAGTGGCTTTTGGACATGGTAGGCATCGCGACCGTCTGCGACAGGGTGCCGCTCACGGGAGAGAACCGCGTACTTGCCCGCTTCGGACTTACCGTGCTTCAAAAAAGCCCTCGCGCGGGGATACGGGAGTTTTGTCGCGCAAAGAGAATCTCGCAGCGGTTTTTAACCGAAGACGACATCGGATTTTCTATTGGACCCTACATAAACGCGGCATCGCGAATGGACGCGCCCATAAAGGCGTTCAATTTCCTGACCGCGGAAACGGATGAGGAGGCGCGTGAGGTTGTCGCGGAACTCGGGCACTTGAATGACCAAAGAAAAGGCCTCGTCGCGAGCATCATTAAAGAGGTAAAGCATCGGTTCGCCGAGCGCGAAATGTCGTCTGTGCTTGTCGCGGGGAACCCCGCGTGGCATCCGGGGCTTTTGGGCCTTGCGGCAAATACCTTGACCGAGCAATATGCTCGCCCCGTGTTTCTCTGGGGCGGAGGAGAAGCGGCGGTACTCAAAGGGTCCTGCCGCTCGGACGGCACGGTGCATATCGTGGATTTGATGCGCCGTGTGGACGGCGTATTCGCCGACTTCGGCGGGCACGAATTTTCCGGCGGGTTTTCCGTGACGCGCGAAGAAGTGCACAAACTCTCGTCTGCGCTTGAGGCGGCATACGGAGCAATTGAAAAAAAGACGCCTCCAACCGCGCGCGTTCCCGATGCCGCGATTTCTCTAGATATGGTGGACGAGGGATTTTATAGAGAGATTTCACGGCTTGCGCCCTTCGGCGAAGGAAACCCAAAGCCGCTTTTTCTTTTTGAAAATGTTGAGGTCGCGGAAAAAACATTTTTTGGAAAAACAAAAAACCACCTAAAGATTGTGCTCCGCGATGCGCGCGGACGGCGCATCTCCGCAATCCAATTTTTCGCCGACAAAGGAGACGCGGCGGAGAAAGCCGCCGTGGGCGCCACGATTGCGCTCACCGCGCATCTGGAGCGGAATATGTTCGGCAACAAAGCAGAGTTGCGGTTGCGGATTATTGAAATATACGATACGAATAGTACGAATAAGACCGAATGATACGAATAAAAAACTCCTTTTCTTATTCAAGTATTTTGCAAAATACTTGAATAAGAAACCAAAAAATAACCCGAATGGCTTGAATGACCTGAATAGAAAAAGGCATATTCGTGTGCGCCTATTCGTCTTGGGTATTCGTATACATAAAAAAACCGCGCCTGTTGTGGCGCGGGAGGAGTCATTCGTTCATATGTTTTAAAAATTCTTCCGGAGTGAGTTCTATTTCTTTTAAAATTTGCCGCAAAAGCCCTTTGCCGATATCCTCGTTGTCGTGTCGCGGCACGAGCGTTGTTCTTCCGTCCGTATGACGAAAGAAAATGTGCGACCCTTTTTGTCGCACATTTTCAAAACCAATTTTTTGCAAAATGGAGATAAGTTCTTTTGCTCGTATTGTCGGCAGTTTTTCTCCCATAACTCATGTTATTAGAGAGATACTAGCTCCATGCCGACAAATGTTGGTTCGTGTGAAAAATGGCGGATTTTCTCGCGGTATTTCGTGTCTGTTTTCGCAACACCCACACAAAGTTCAACCGCTTCGCGCACGCGCCGCATTAGTTCGGCGTAAGTTTTTGCCTGCGTGTAACAGCCGGGCAACGCAGGGACGCTTGCGACAAAATAGCCGTCTTCGTCGCGTTCAATCAAGACGCGATATTGATTTTTCCGCGGAATAGTCATAACGGTAGCATAGCATTTTTTACGAAAAAGAGCAACGCTATAAACATAAAACATAAACAAAAAAGCCGCGCCTGTTATGGCGTGGCTATGGCTATAGCGAAAGAAATATGAATCCCGGAGCCCATGATATGTCTCCAGAGCCACCAAATAAGAATAAGAGGAAAGCAAAAATAGCAAGAAATAAAGCTGCCAGCAGGTAATCGCGCATAAAACCTTCGTCTGGTGTGCAGTTTATTTACGCAGGGAATCTATCACATACAGTACACGGGGGGGGCGAGGTGTCAAGCACAAAAAAAGCCGCGCTTGTTAGTGGCGCGGCGGGATTGGACACGAGATTATTTTTTTACGATACGGTATATACCAATCGGGATCGCGGCCGGCCACGCAAAGGCGTTGAGGACCACAACCAAGGCGAGCTTGTAAGGGTGCGCATTCGGATGGAGTCGTGCTTGTTTATAAGCCGCGAAAGCGCACCAGACGATACCGATGGAAAGATATGCGGTGGCAAGTCCCCAAAACATAATGTTTCTCCTGCGCGGGTGTGCGTCAAAATCTATTTCCTATGGTACTACGCAGGTTGTTTTTTCTGCAACAATTCAACAATGAAACAATTGAACAATTATTTTTGATGCTAAATATGAAATACTAGATACCAGGTACCGCTTTTGCTACACTGGTGATACTTCTATGGAAAAATCTCCCGACTACATTCTTTTCACCGACGGCGGGGCGCGGGGAAACCCGGGGCCTGCCGGCGCGGGCGCGGTCTTGAAGCGCGGCGATACGATTTTGAAAAAAATCGCGAAGCCCTTAGGGAAGCGCACGAACAACTGGGCGGAATACGAAGCCGTGATTGTCGCGCTTGAAGAATTGAAAAAACTCGTGCCCGAATCGCGCCGCAAAGAAACGGTGGTGGAGGTGAAATTGGACAGCGAACTTATCGCGCGGCAACTTTCCGGAAAATATCAAGTGAAAGAAGAGTCGCTTTTCTCGCAATACATAAAGGCGCATAATTTGCTCGTAAAAGATTTTCCGCATACTACCTTCACGCACATTCCGCGCGAGAAAAACAAAGAAGCGGACGCGCTCTCAAACGAGGCGATGGACAAGAATTAGTATCTAGTATCCAGTATTTAGTATCTGGTATAAAATCAACTCACACAGTCGTGTGAGTTGATTTTGAACATGCAAAAAGGGTTTCTTATTTTTATTGCGGGGTTTGCGGGCGGTGTCGCGTTCCGCTCGTTTTTTGATTTTGGCGCGGCGTTCGCGTTTTTTCTCTTACTTCTTGGCACGCTCGTTAGCGCGCCCTTTTTTTACAAGCGCGCCACCCCGTTTCTTTTTATCGGTCTATTCCTCGTCGCGGCGGGAGCGGGAATACTCCGTTTTGACTATTCAGAAAGTCCAACGCGCATGCGCGCGCTTGATGCGTATCTTGGGAAGACGGTTATCTTAGAAGGCTCTATCGCAGATGAACCTGACGTGCGCATGGACCACACCAAACTCGTTATAGAAACGGAGCAGATTGTTTTTGGGGATGAAGCGCCTGTTGTCGCCACAAAGATTCTTGTCATTACAGAGCGATACCCTGAATTTTCTTACGGCGATATAGTACGCGTGCGCGGCATACCGCAGAAGCCGCCGCGCGCGATAGAGGATGATGTGGGTGGCGGCCGCCCGTTTGACTACGCGGCGTATCTCGCAAAGGATGGCGTCTATTACGAGATGTTTTATCCGCATATGGAGCAGCTCTCATCGGGTGGGGGAAACTCAATAAAAAGAGCGCTGTTTTCTCTCAAACGCGTATATCTCCAAAAATTGGGCGAAGCGCTCCCTGAACCGCATTCCGCGCTTGCGGGCGGCATCACGGTCGGCGCCAAGGAAGCGCTCGGCGGCGAGCTTCTGGAAATATTTCGGA
>CAZYWN010000027.1:0-2234 GCA_964651525.1 uncultured Candidatus Saccharibacteria bacterium
TCATTCTCATAGACATAATTTATATTGTTGAATCTTTTCAGATCATTCAGATCCTTCATTATTACAACAGGATGATTGCTAAATGTGTTATTGCTGGCTTTGTGTAAATAGTCTCGGTTGTGTATAAAGTATTCATTCTGTGTAAAAAGTGTTATTTACATAAAATTCCAACACTTTTTAGGGCTTCCTTAATATTCTTAAACTCTTTATCACTTTTAAGCCATACTTTAAACACTAATTTATTGTTATTCCAAAACATTAGATGATGATCAAATATCCTTCCTTTCCTATCATGGATATATTCAATTTTATCGCAGAAAATCCTGCTTTTCTCACTAGTTCCTTTATGACTTATCCATGTATCTAATCCTTTCCTATTTTCTATTATCATCTTAACCAAAAATACCAGATAGCAGTAGCAGTTGTTAAACCTAATCCTATATATCTAGCATGAAATCTCCAATCTCTTGGAATGTCTTTAAATGGATTCATTTTTCATAAGTTTGTATTTAAGTCCTTCTGGCATTTGGCTTCTTTTATCACCAGTTATAATATATATCTTTTCTGGCTTTGCTACAATAACTTCAACATCTTTTGGATGTCTTCCCATTTCTCTTTCTCTCTTTAAGTGTTTGTAAATAAGTTCAATTAATTTTGCTAGAAAATAAACACTTAATCCGTCAACTACGCCCCTATACGATGGAGTTATATCCCTTATAACACTAATAAGAAACTCTGTTTCTACAGATCCTTTTTTTGCTTCTATACTAAATTTTATATTCCCTTTTGCAACATATTTGTAAAGATGTCTAGTTAAATAAGTAGCATTATCAACATCCCAACTAGCTTTTATTTTTATTACTTCTTCCATACTTATTTCTTAATACCTAAATCTTTTTTTATCAAATTCTCTATATATGCTGAAACATCAATATCTTTGTCTATGCAGTGTTTTTTCGCAGTTTTCCATACATCAGGATTGATCTTTATACTAGTAGTCTTACGTTCCATAATTTAATAGTATTACAGATTTATATAAATATGTATAGTTAGTATTATATATATTACATCTTAATAAAGAATATAAATGAGTATTATATACTACTATAATACTTAGGGAGGAATAAAATGAAGGTGGTAGAAGAAGAGCAAAGAAAAGAAAGAGGAATAAAGATAGCAAAGACTCTAGGTATAAAGAGATCAGAAGATGGATGGATTGTGCCAAGCCAGAATGGGAATGGAGAGTATATTGTCAGTTCAAGGAACTATGAATCAAAATGCACCTGTCCAGATTTTGAATTTAGAAAGGAGAAATGCAAACATGTCTTTGCTGTTGAATTTACATTAAGGCAGGAAATACAAATAGGAAAGATGAAAGCTACAAAGGAGATAAAAGTAACTTACGCTCAGGACTGGGCTAATTATGACAAGGCTTCAATCAATCAGAAAGCCTTGTTTTTGGAGTTATTAGCAGACTTAGTAAGAAATATTAAGGAAGATGAATATAAGTTCGGTAGACCCAAGATTTCTAAGCAAGATTTAGTATTTTCTAGTGTTCTAAAAGTCTATACTACATTTTCGTTAAGAAGATTCATGACAGATCTGGAAACAGCTAAAGAGAAAGGCTATGTTAATTCTAAGCCTAGTTACTCTTCTATTAGCCATTTTATGAACAAGAAAGATTTAGAGCCAGTATTAAGAGAGCTAGTTAAGATAAGCAGTCTTCCTTTAAAAACTATAGAAACTAAATTTGCTATAGATTCTTCTGGATTTTCTACAAGTAGATTTGCCAGATACTTTAGCTTTAAACATCAAAGAGATATAAGGCATAGGAAATGGGTTAATGCTCATTTGATTTGTGGAACTAAGACTAATGTTGTTACTGATATAATTGTTACAAAAGAAAGGAAAGGAGACAATAAGTTTCTTCCAGAATTAGTTCTTAATACAGCTAAAAACTTTGATATGAAGATAGTAACAGCAGATATGGGCTATATTGGAAGGGCTAATAGCAATTTAATTGAAAGCGTGGGAGCATTGCCTTTTATTCCATTTAGCAAGAATGTTAAACTGAATACACAAGCTAAAGGCTCTTTCATGTGGAAAAGGATGTATCACTACTTTATGTTCAATAATGAAGAGTTTATGAAAATCTATCATTCCAGAAGCAATATAGAAACTACTTATCATATGATCAAGTCTAAGTTTGGGGATGCTGTTCGAAGTAAAGATGA
>CAZYWN010000027.1:2244-3107 GCA_964651525.1 uncultured Candidatus Saccharibacteria bacterium
AGTTCTTTGCAAAGTTATATGTCATAATATCTGTTGTGTGATTTCTGAAAGTTTTGAGTTGGGAATTTCTAGGGAGTTTGGGAAATGAGATTTATTACTAAGCAAGGGCATCGTGTATTTTTTAAACAACAAAAACATGATATATATATGAGTGAAGAGTTAATAAAAAAAGAATATACAAAACATGGATTAATTCTTGGAAATTATGAGTTCTATAGTATTGGCGATACAACGATTAAACAATTAAAAAAGTTTAAAATTATTCCAGATAAAAATTATAAAGAATATGAAATAAGAAAACCAGATGGACTACTTGTTGATAGAAGAAATAAAAATAGAATAAAAGTTATTTTAGTTATAGAAGATAAGAATGATAGTAAATTTCAGAATGAAAAAGATAAGAAAAAGACAATAGAGCAATGTAATGATTTGTGTCAAGTTCTAAAAGCGGATATTGGAATAGCAACAGATGGTTCTTCTTTTATATGGTTTAATCCAAACCAAGAAGATAATAGTAATGAATATAAGGACAGAACTACAGGTAAAATTAGAAGTTATAGCATTATTAAAAATGAGAATGGAGAAAACTTCATAAAACAATTTTTAATAGATCAGAAAGAAAATGAAAAAGATTTGACAAAATTAAATTTTAATACAAGATTAAATTTACAGAGTTTAGAATTAATAAGAAAGAATATGTCAAATAATAATTCACAAATTAAGAAAGAAATTATAAAAAATCCTAGTAATCTTGCTAAACAAATCTGGCAAGATGTTTGGTCTGTAAGTGGAGCAACTCCAGAAAAATGTTTATATACATTTGTTGAACTTTTCATTTTCAAATACTTAAGCGATTTAGACGT
>CAZYWN010000027.1:3117-7435 GCA_964651525.1 uncultured Candidatus Saccharibacteria bacterium
AGATGATAGTGGAGTAAAAATAAACTTTAGAGATATATATAGTTTATCTCCTGAAAAAGCGTTTAAGAATTATTCAAATCACGCAAGAGAATACTTAAAGGTTATGTTTCCTAAGAGTAAAGAAGATGGGACAACAATAATCAATGGAACTGTATTAAATCCAAATGTTCCTGAACATAGTACTGTTTTTTATAAGATTCTAAAAAAGTTTAATGACTTTGGAGAATTGAAAAATATAGATCCTAATTTCAAATCGCAAGTATTTGAAGATTTTATGAAAGAGAGTATAAGCAAAAAAAATTGGGGTCAGTTCTTCACACCAAGAAACATAGTTGACGCAATAATAGAAATATCTGAGATTGATAAATTGCCTGAAGGAGCGAGTATATGCGATCCTGCCTGTGGTGTTGGAGGATTCATTTTAGAACCAATAAAAATCAAAGAAAATGGATTAAAATTTTATTATAAAATACAAGGGGATAAAATTAAATCTAGATATAACTTTATAGGATATGATAAAGGATTTGAAAGAGAAGAACAATTAACTGTTATTCTTGGAAAGGCAAATATGCTAATCTTTCTTTCAGATTTACTTAAATTAAATCCTACAATGGCTGAGAAATTTGCAGATTTGTTTAATTTAACATTTAAATTACAACATAAAACAATTCTTGGAACATTAGCTAGAACAGAGAAAGATAAGTATGATTTAATACTGACTAATCCACCATATGTAACAAGTGGTAGTAGTAATTATAAAGATACTATTAAGAAAGATGGAGAGTTAAGTAAATTCTATAAAGTTAATGCTATGGGTGTAGAAGGTTTATTCTTAGAATGGATTGTAAGAAGTTTAAAACCATCTCGAAAAGCGTTTGTTATTGTTCCAGATGGAGTTTTAACTAGAGGAAATGACAAGAAATTGAGAGAATTTATACAAAAAGAATGTATAATTGATGGAATTATTTCATTACCAATAAATTCTTTTTATACAACACCCAAAAAAACTTATATTTTAGCTATAACTAAAAAATCAGAAAAATCTGAAATTGAAAGAGAAGAACATAAACAAAATGAACCAATATTTTCATATCTTGTTACTAAGATTGGAGAAACTCTAGATATTGACCGTTTTAAAATTCCAGAAAATGATTTGATAGAGATGGTTAGTTTATTTAATCAATTTAAAGGAGCCAAGAACTCATTTAAATCTAATTCTTTAAGATGTAAAATAATCAATTTTGAGGATTTTGATATAGATGATTGGTGTGTTGACAGACTGTGGGAAAAAGAAGAAAAAGAAAAGCTTGGAATTATCGAAGAAAGTGAGATTCTAAGTATGGATGAATTTAAAGAGAGAGTTTTAACATTAAAAAATAAAATTGATGAAATCTATTTGGAGTTGAAAAATGTTTGAAGATATCGCTATAAGTAGAATATGTAAAGTAGAAAAAGGAAATAGCAAATATACTAAGAAATATATCTTAGAAAATTCTGGAGAATATCCTGTCTATTCTTCTCAAACATTAAAAGAAGGGATAATCGGTTATATTAATAGTTTTGATTATAATTGTGAATGTTTAACTTGGACAACAGATGGAATATATGCTGGAACGGTATTTTATAGAAACGGAAAGTTTAATATGACTACACACTGCGGAGCATTATTCTTAATAGATGATCTAAAAAATATAAATTTGAAATATGTTGCTTATGTTCTATCTCTTATACTGAAAAACTATGCAAAAGGAGAAGGAAACAAAAGAGTAACTAAAGAAATTATAGAAAAAGTTTATTTCAAAATGCCTCTTAAATATGATGGAGATTTTGATATAGAAAAACAAAATAAAATAGTCTCAAAAATTGAAGAAATAGAAAAAGTTAAGAACATCTTTGATAAAGAATATAAACAACTTAACAAAAAAGAGTTTGAAATAAAAATAGAAAGTCAATTAAAAGAAGTCTATCTAGGAGATGAAAAACTTTTTGTTGTTGATAATGGCGAGAGAATAAGGAAAGAAGACATAGACAAAATGAAAGGAGATATTCCTGTTTATAGTGCTTCTAAATTTGATAAAGAAGCACTAGGTTATGTATCAGACAGAATAAAAGAGATAATTCCAAAAGCTAAAAGTTTTAATGATAATGTATTGACTGTAAATGCAGATGGTAGTGTTGGAAAAGTATTTCTAAGAAATGAAAAATTTTATGCTAATGATGTAATTAATGTTATTAAAGTATTAAAAAAAGACATTTTAGAAGAGTATCTTCTATATGGATTACAAAAGAGGTTATACTCTTTAGGATTTTCTTCTTGGTCGAATAAACTTTACAAAGAAAAATTAAGAAAAATTTCTATATTTATACCAATTGATGATAAAGGTAATTTTGATACCAGAGAGCAAAAAAGAGTAGCTGATAAATACCATAAAATAGAAAATATGAAAAAAATTATTTTGGGGGAATTAAACTCTATTATAAAATCCAAAGTGGATTTAATTAATTAAAATGCCTGACCTAACAACAATAATATTTATTGTAATCCTTATAATAGCTGTAGCAGTAGCCTATTTTATAGGAAGAAAAGTAGGAAGTGATAAGAAACATAGAGAATGGGAAGATCAACTTCCAGAACATAGAAAAGATGCTATCCTAAAATCAAGAGCAGTTCTAGGAGGGCATTTCTCAGAGCAGTTAGCCCCTTATCTTCCTAACTTTGAGTTTCTGCCAAATGAATGTAGATTTATAGGTAAGCCGATAGACTTTGTAGTCTTCAATGGAATGGATGAAAAACAAATTAATGAGGTTGTATTTGTTGAAGTTAAAAGTGGAAATGCTAAGCTATCTCCACAGGAAAAGAACTTAAAGGACACTATAAATAATAAAAAAGTTAGATGGGTTGAGTATAGAATACCAAAAGAATTGACAGATAAGGGAGATATTGAAAATAAAGTTAAGGATATTGTAAATAAAAAATGATAAAACCACCGCATATAAATGAAGAATTGATGGATGGGGCTGAAGAATTGGCAGAAATGTCTGATAAAGAAATAGTTGCTTTAACACTCGGAGCAAAGAACCAAAATGCAATTGCTAATTATCAAATGGCTATGGCTTTGAAGTTAAGAGGATCTCTAAATTTACTTAATGAAAATATTCAGAAGATGATTAAAAGCAATAATTTTTATTCAAGAGTAATGATTGTATTAACTATTATTATTGCTATATTAACTTTAATAATAATATTTAGATAAAGTAGGTAAAAATGGAAAGGACAAAAAGGGTGAATAATTATTCTAACTATAAATTCTATGTAGATATTAGTGGTAGAGTCAATAAAGATGATATTTATGTTGGATGTATATTAATGCCTTCAAGTTTTAAGTCTGCATTTATAGATCAATTCTACAAAGAGTTTTCAGAATTAAGAAGTTTTAATAAAAAATCTAGTGATTTAAATAACAATAAACTGAGAGAAGTGATAGAATTTATGGATTTAAAAAGAATTAAAATGTGTTGTTATCACCTTCCAATACAACAATTTCAGAAAGGAATAGGTTATGTTACTTCAACCATAAAAAATATCACTGGGAAAGAACCGATTAATATACGTAATAAAGAAGAGAGATTACTCTCTTTAGCATACTTTTATGCCTTAAGGCATCATGCTTGGGAAAACTGCCATTATGATGTTGTTTGTTGTGCAGAAACTCAAATTAAATTAGTTCATCTTATTACTTACTTACAAAGACATAGTTATATGAACAACTATCCTTTACATATTAGTTTTAATTGGAGAAGACATGAACACGCCCTTAAATTTGCAGATTTTGTTGCTGGAGCTGGAAAGAAAATAGATAAAGAAATATTAAATAACATTGCATATTTTAGATTTTTGGATAATCCAATAGACACAAGAGATATATATAAAGTATTTTCTATAAACAAAATTTCTTATAATAATAAAAAATAAGAAAATTTTATGGGCTATGCCCCTCATCCATGTTAAGATATTACCCTTACTGGGGAATATTCTTAAATGTCCGTTTTCCCTATCCACTAAAGAGTTATTTCCTATAACTCAAGAATAGGTAATATAAACAAGATTAAATCTATTAATAAACTTTTCTTATTAATTTTAAGTGATAAATTACTATTCGGGCATAAGGGATTTATCGGGCAAAGCCGAGTATATAAGTCTGTGTAAAAAGTCCTTAATCTGTGTAGAAAGTCGCTAAAATTCACTACTTCTTACACAAAGCCCATATTCTATTAAAAATAACTATCTCTTTCTCTCTCTCAATAAACTCAAGGGCTT
>CAZYWN010000028.1:0-7424 GCA_964651525.1 uncultured Candidatus Saccharibacteria bacterium
ACGAGCGAAGCGAGTGCGGTATTATTACCCCGCGGCTTGCCGCGGGGGACTATATACTTGATACTAGATATAAAACAACCTCGCCCGTAGCGAAAAAATGTGGGTAAGGCATGGCCTAGCGGCCTTGAGCGCCCACTTTTTTCGCTGCGGGCGGGGTGTTTCTTACAAGTGGCAATTCTATGTAAAATGTTGACCCCTTCCCCTTCCCTTCCGACTCCGCCCAGATACGCCCCTTGTGCGCCTCCACAAGCTGTCGCGCGACATAGAGCCCTAAGCCCGTGCCGCCCGTGTTCACTTTTCCCGCATCGTCCGCGCGAGTGAATTTTCCAAAAATCTTTTCTTTTGTTGCCTCGTCCATCCCCACTCCCGTGTCTCTGACAACAACGCGCGCGACGCCACTTCCCGCTTTCCCGCATGACACGCGAATGCTTCCTTCGGGCGTGTACTTTATCGCGTTGTCTATGACATTGGAAAGCACCTGCTGGATTTTTCCTTTATCGGCGCGGACGACGCACGATGCGCCCTCGTCCATAGAGAATGAAAGCATGATGTTCTTTTTGCGCGCCTCGTGCGACAGGTCATTCACGAGACCCTCAAGAAGCGGCGCAAGATCAACTGCGTCAAAAGAATAAATAATGCGGTTTTGTTCTATGCGCGAGATGGTAAGAAAGTCCTCTATTATCTGCACTAGCCGCTCGGACGACTGGAAAATCGTATCAAGCGGTTTCTTCTGCGTGTCCGCCACCGCGCCAAACGAACCCTCAAGGAGCATTGAGGCATATCCTTTGATTGCGGTTAGGGGCGTCCGCAATTGGTGGGAGGCAAGCGAGAGAAACTCCGACTTCCGCTGGTCAAGTTCTTTCAAGCGCGCGTTCGCCTTTTCCAAGTCTTGCGCAAGCCGTTCTATCTTCTCTCGCCCTTCCACCTCTTTGCCGACGCTCCGTACCAAAAAAATGCCGAGGAGAAGAACGGCGGCGAAAAAGAGGCCGTTCAAAAGAAATTCTTTTTGACCGAAAGATAGGGCAAGCCTGAGCCCCACGAAAAGCCACAAAAGAAGCACCAAGCCCTGCGCGGTGACCACGCGAATGTCAAAAAGGCGAAGCCGCAGAATTGCGTAGCCAACAATAATCGGATATACCGTCACCGTAAAATTGCCGAGAGGGTAGACATCCAGCCCATACACAGGGAGGAAACTCAGTCCCCCGCCCGCAAAACTCGTCACCATCGCGATGAAAAAGTAGCGTATACGCGCTTTGCGAACCATATCCCGCTCACTGTTCCCAAGGGTTTCTTTATATCCGCGATACAAGAGATAATGGCTATAGATTGTCAGACCGAAAAAATAAAGCGTGAAAAAGGGGTATAACGTACCCGGCGGAGAATCGTAATAAAATTCACCGAAGACGAGCCGCATATTCGCGATAAGCGCGTCTGAAAAAACGACGAGAAACGCAAAGAGGAACGCGAGCGCGTAAAAGCTGACGAGCGATTTCGGTTTTGTTTCCTCCAAAAAACTATACACAAAGTGGAGAAAGAGGACCGGAATAAACGCGACTCCGACATGGGCAAACCGCCACCAGAAATTAGCGGATGCGGAGTCGGCGGCGGTGCCGATGAAAAACCCGCCAAGACCCCAGACGAATACCGACACGCAAAAAACTCCCCAGAGCCGATGGAGACGGTTCTGCCCGAAAGCGAACATGACGAAAACCATTATGCCGCTTGATACGGCGATGAAAATTCCCGAGAGAGCGAAAAGGGAGATAGGCATTAAACTATTTTATCATTAAAACTTTGCACGGCGAAGTACAATGTATCATTCCGCATGGGCGGTCTTTTTTCATTCGCATGAGGAGCATTCGTAACGCTCCATTTCTCATTTTTCGCTCGATGCGAAAAATGAGAAAGACACATAAAAAATGCGGAGCGTGGATATTCTTTCCCCACTCCGCATGGTTTTCTTCTCTTTCTTATACCGATGCCGCGGTCTTCGCTCCTCTATTATCGCGCGGGATGCCCCAGTTCTCGCTCAAGGCATAACCGAGGAGCTCGCCGAGAAAAGCGGCGTCAATCGTCCGAAACGAACGGAAGCGTTCGCCGAGGACAGCTTTCGCGCGCTCCGCGGCAAACTGCGGCCCAACGCTCGTGTACGGATAATATTGGTCAAGCACAAGCGCGAGCTGGCGCTGAAGCCGCGAAACGAGGGGCGACTGACGCGCAAGCGCCTCCGCTTTCTCGCTTCCGCTCTCTACTACCTTGATTCTTGCCGCGTCTCCAACACCTATTTTCAGATGCGCGAGAGAAGCGGCGATGACCCACCGCACAAGCGGGGGAAAGGGGTTCACGAGGTGATAGACCGCGTCAGAGGGCGGCGCAAAAATAAGTTCCGCCAACATGTCGGCGACCCAGTCAATGGGGACGAGGTTCAGTGTCGCCTCGCGCCCCGCCGAAAGCACGAGCGGCATATCCACAATACCTCTGTTGCTCACTCTCACATCAACCGGAAGTTCTTCTCCCGCGCGACATTTCGCGCGCATCGCTTCGGCAATGCTGTGGATGGGTCTAAACCATCCATAGTAGGCGTCAAAAGTTGGCGTCGTGCCGTTTTGCCGCCCGATAAGAATGCTCGGGCGATAGATGGAAAAACATCGCCCCTTTTCTATGTTCGCCCATAAACGGACAAGCGCTTCCCCTTTCTGCTTCGTCTCCTCGTAGACGTTGCGCGGGCGATGCGTACCGTTCTGCGGAATGTCTCCTTCGGCAAACTCCGCCGCGGCGCCGCAGACATACGCGGTTGAGATATGATGAAATTCGCGCGCGCCGAGCGCTTCCGCAAGCGCAAGGACATTCTCTACACCGCGGATGTTCGTCGCTTCCGCCTCTGCGCGGTCCCAGAAACTGATTGACGCGGCACAATGAATGACTTTCGCGACACGCCCCCTAAAATGCGCGCGCGCCTCTGGGGAGACGCCACACCACGGCTCGCAGATATCTCCGGAGAGTACTTCCACTTTTTCATTTCTTCCCGTAGTCCGCTCAATTCGTTCCCGCGGCGTTTCTTCGCCGCGCGCGCGTGAGAGGCATACAACGCTCTCGCCCCGCAGGATAAGCCGTTTCAAAAGTTCCCCTCCAAGGGCGCCCGTGGCGCCGGTAAGCAAAATTGCTTCACGCATATAGCGCTCCTTTTCCAATCTTTCCGTTTGTTTCCCCCAAAATGAACTTGTCTAAAAGAGATTATATCAAAAAATACCCGCAAAGAATTATTTTTGAATATCCTTGCTAATCAGAGAAGAGATACACCACTAAAAAAGCGCCCGCGAGCCACCAGAACGGCGCCGAGGGCGACACAATAAGCGGCGCAAGATACGGAATAGGCAACGGGTATATATCTCCGAGAGGTGTGAATTGATACGCGTATACAGCGATAAGGCCGGAGGTCGCGACTGAGAGCCCAATTGCATTTGATAGTTTCCGCGAACCGTCCTCAAAATAACCGGCGCGGACACTGTGCCTAACTGCGAAAAATAATAAGAAAAAAAGGGCGGCAAATACTCCGATATCCGCATAGAGTTCGTTTTGCTGACTTCCGTCTCCTAATGACGCGGCAATCATTTCGCGATACGGAAGCACAGAGAATAAGAATCCTGCGAAAATGGTGGAAAAAAGAACGGCAAGCATTTTTTTCTTTCCCGCGAAGAGGGCAAGCGCAAAAACGCCGATGAAGAGTCCGCCAAGCAAAAACGCGGACATTGGCACATCAAAGAAACCGCTATCAAGAGCGGCAATGAGCGGCGTGGCGAAAGAAATGGCTTCTTCTAAAACGCTTTCCATTACTTCTATTTTATAGTATTTGATATCTAGTATCCAGTATCTTGTATAAGGAAAACAAAAAAAACAACGCCGAACGTGGCGTGTTTTTTATACTATATACGAGATACTATATACAAAATACTGTTTCTAGATTCCCTCTTTCTTCATATCCTCCACCAACTTCTCCGCTTTGCGGGAAAGATGTTTGGGGAGATTAATGAGGAGCTTCACCAAAAGGTCGCCCCTTCTGCCGCGTCCTCCTTCCAAAGGAACGCCTTTCCCCCTAACGCGCAGTTTTTCCCCAAAAGAAATGCCGGCGGGGATTTTCAGTTTTAGATTCGTTCCGTCCAAGGTCTTCACGGTATATTCCGCGCCGAGAAGCGCATCAGAAAGCTTAATATGCAAATCGGTGATAAGATTTGTTCCCTCGCGCTTCCACGTTTCGTGCGGCGTGACATGCACCCGGGCGTAAAGGTCTCCCGCAACACCCCCTTGCGGCACCGCCTCGCCGAGACCGGACAGACGAACAACTTCCCCGTCGTTGATGCCCGCCGGAATTTTAATGTTAATTTCTTCCTGTTTTTTCAAAACGCCCAAGCCATAGCACTCTCCGCATTTCGCTTTCGGAACTTTGCCTTCTCCGCGGCATTCCCCGCATTCGCGCACGCTTGAGAGCGTGCCGAATACCGACGTATGGGTTTCGTGCATGCGTCCTTGCCCGTTGCACGCGGTGCAGGTGGCAAAACCTTTTTGTTTTTGCGCTCCGCTTCCATCGCACGCTTCGCATACTGATGTCTTCGCGAGAAGAACGGCCCGCGGCACTCCAAAAATGCTTTCTTCAAAAGTTACATTCAGGTCAATGGAAATATCGCGCCCGCGCTCCTGCCGCCCGCGTCCGTAGCCACCGCCAAAAAATTCACCGAAAATATCGCCGAGGTCAACATTCTGCCATCCTGACGCATCGCCAAACCCGCCCCACCCATTCCCACCGGCCTGCCCTCCCGCCCGCTCATGATTAAAGACATGGCCGTATGCGTCATATTCGGAGCGCCGTTTATCATCGGAGAGCGTCTGATACGCTTCGTTAATTTCTTTAAACCGCGCCTCGTCGCCCGTGTCTTTATTATCGGGGTGATATTTTCGCGCCAAAGAATGAAACGCTTTTTTAATGTCGTCCTTTTGCGCTCCCCGCGCGATACCAAGAATGGTGTAGAAATCTTTGGACATGAAAAAGAATTCACCTAATTGTCTAATTCACCTAATTTCTAATAAAATTTCAAAATTAAACCTTTGACCTTTTATTAGGTGAATTAGAAATTAGATGAGTTAGACCTTTTTTAGGATTTTATTAGGTGAATTAGAAATTAGGTGAATTAGACATTTTCGTTTGTAGTTATATTATACCATAGCATCTCCCATCACGCCACACGCTACTTTTGCGTATCCTTCCCCTCCTCACCCTTGTCCTCCTTATAGTCCGCATCCCGCACGCCATCTCCTGCCTGCCCCGTACCATCTGAGCTTTGCGAGGAGTGGTTCGGGGTCTCTTTTCCTCCGGAGGAGGATCCGCCTCCGGCGGACGCCACTGCCTCGCCGATTTTTTGCATTTCAGCGGAAAGTTCTTCAATGCCCTTTTTTATTACAGCACCGTCCGTGCCGTCCTTTATTGCTTTGAGCGCGTCAATTTTCCCCTGAACACCCGCCTTTATCTCCTCCGGAATTTTATCGGCATTTTCCTTGAGCGTTTTTTCAGCGGTATATACCATTTGCTCCGCGGTATTTTTCACCTCAATCGTTTCTTTCTTTTTCGCGTCATCCGCCGCATGCGCTTCCGCATCAACTTTCATTTTTTCTATCTCGTCTTTTGAAAGACCGGAGCTTCCTTCAATGCGAATGGACTGCTCCTTGCCCGTCGCTTTCTCTTTCGCTTTGACGGAAAGAATGCCGTTTGCGTCTATATCAAACGTTACTTCAATTTGCGGAACGCCGCGCGGGGAAGGCAAAATGCCATCAAGCATAAACCGCCCTAAGGATTTGTTGTCTCTCGCCATCGCCCGTTCTCCCTGCACGACATGCACCTCCACACTGGTTTGATTGTCTGCCGCGGTTGAAAAAATCTGCGCCCGCGAGGAAGGAATCGTTGTGTTTCTTTCTATGAGTTTCGTCGCAACTCCCCCCATCGTTTCAATGCCTAAAGAAAGCGGAATGACGTCAAGAAGCAGAACATCTTTGACATCACCGCGGAGGATGCCCCCCTGTGTCGCGGCGCCGATAGCAACGACTTCATCGGGGTTTACCCCTTTGTGTGGGTCTTTCTCAAAAAAACGTTTCACTTCTTCAATAATTTTCGGCATTCGCGTTTGTCCACCAACAAGAATCACTTCCGCCAAATCGGTCACTTTAAATGGCGACGCTTCCATAGCCCGTTTGGTGATTTCCATCGCGCGGTCAATAAACTCGCCGCAGAGTTCCTCTAGCGTCGCGCGCGTCAGTTTGATTAAAAGATGCTGAGGACCCGCGTTCGTGGAGGTGATAAACGGGATATTTATTTCCGTCTCCAAGGCGCTTGAGAGCTCAATTTTCGCTTTTTCCGCAGCCTCATCAAGACGCTGAAGAGCGAGCGCGTCATTCCGCACGTCAACGCCGGATTGTCTTTTAAATTCTTCCGCGAGCCAGTTTAGAATTTTTTGGTCTATATCCTTGCCTCCGAGGTGCGCGTCTCCGTCAACGGCTTTCACCTCCACCACATCATCCCCTACTTCAAGTATTGAGACGTCAAACGTTCCTCCGCCGAAGTCAAAAACGGCGATTTTTTCGTTCTTTTTCTTATTTGAACCGTACGCAAGCGCCGCGGCGGTCGGCTCGTTGATGATTCTTTTCACGTCAAGACCGGCGATTTTCCCCGCGTCTTTTGTCGCCTGCCGCTGTGAATCATTGAAATACGCGGGAACGGTAATCACCGCTTCCGTAATCTTTTCTCCAATTTTCGCTTCGGCATCCGTTTTGAGCTTCTGGAGAATCATCGCGGAAATTTCTTCCGGACGATAATTCTTGTCTCCCATTTTGACCTCAACGCCGCCATTCGCTCCCCGGTGCACTTCATACGGAACCACTGCCTTGTCCTTTTGAACTGCGGGCTCTTCAAATGTGTGGCCGATAAACCGCTTTATCCCAAAGACCGTATTTTTCGGGTTCGTCACTGCTTGGCGCTTCGCCAAAAGCCCGACGAGCCGTTCGCCCGACTTTGAGATGGCGACTATTGAAGGAGTCGTCCGCGCGCCTTCCGCGTTTTCAATAATGCGCGCTTCTCCGCCTTCTATGACTGCCATCGCGCAGTTTGTAGTGCCGAGGTCAATACCGAGTATTTTGGACATAATTAAAAAAATTTATGATGTAAGATATAAGATTTAAGATTTATAAAAAAATCAAAATCTTAAATCATAAATGTTAAATCTTAAATATTTTCACTTTCACCCGCGCCGGACGAACAACTTTCCCATTCAGTTCATATCCTTTCTGTAATACTGCGATTATCTTCCCGTTCTCCTTTTCATCTGCCGTAGGAACGGATTCCACCGACTCGTGCATTGTCGGGTCAAAAACATCTCCTTCGC
>CAZYWN010000029.1:0-7211 GCA_964651525.1 uncultured Candidatus Saccharibacteria bacterium
GAGCACGCCCAAGAAGCATTCAAAACCGGCGTGGATAAAGGAGTCAATTTGCGGGAGAAGTAAGAAACGCACAATCGCACAGGCTTCCCTTCAGCGCTGAAGGGAAGCCTGTTTTTTCGCACACGGAATCTCGCCGTTTGCGCGCGGCGCACATTTGGTATATCATTTCATGCAGAGAATACTTTTCTAAATAATTCACACCCTTATGGAGTCTGCCGTATGGTCGGCGTGCTCATCGTTCTGTCTGTTCTTTGTTTTGATGTTGTAGCGCTCGGTTATCGCGCCTATAAAAAAGAGAAAGCGGCGGAGAAAGCGCTTTTTGACGACTGCGACGCATCGGAAGCGCTTACCGATTGGCGCATCGCGAACCCAAACCTCTATATCGGTGAAGTCCCTTATGCGCAGGAGCTGGTGCGGCGGCGCATCATGACGCATTTTCGCCTCTTGGAAACGCACCCTTATATCAAGAGAGACGACGAATTCATCCGATTCCTCTACTCGCTCTTGACCGAGCGGCGGCCTCCGCCTCCCGATACGCGCAAGCCTCGTCCTCTGTCCAAGCCCCGAAATTGCGGGGCTTTTTTTGTGGCCTCATCGGCGACCCTAGAGCGACACGGACTAGCCCGCCGACGAGACGGGTTTTCCTGCTTCATTGTTTTTTGGTTTCTTTGCTTTCTTGATATGCTTATAAGATGCAGGATGAGACAAGAAAAATAGCCCGCGAGATTGCGTACCATCCGAAACGGAGAACGGAATTGTTCCGCGCGCTTCCCCTCCCCGAACAAGGCGCGGCATTTGAAGTCCTCTCGCCGAACGTCCAACAGGCAATTCTTTTGAATCTGGGTGATGACGAGGCGGTTGCCGTCCTTGACCAGCTTGACTTACGGCAGGCAAAAAATGTTCTCGCGCGACTCAAAGATCAAAACCATCGCGAACGCATTATTGCGCAACTCAAGGGAGACCTCAAAGAAAAGGCGGACTATTTTTTGCGTTTCCACCCGAAAGCGGCAATGTCTCTTTTGAGTTTTAATTATGTCTTCCTCTCGTGCGTCACAACGATTGCCGCGACGGCGGATGCCATTGAAAAACACTATCGGGAAACAGGAAAACTCCCCGAGGTCCTCACGCATCGGAATGGACGGCTGGTCGGAGAGGTGCCGCCCGCGGTCCTTATACGCGCGGAAAATACGGATTCACTTGAACAGCATATCGCTCCGGTAAAAACTGTAGCGTATCTCGCAGAGACAAAAACAATCATTGAAACATTCTCATCCGCGCGCCATAGCAAAGTGGTGGTCTTGGACAAAGACGGGAGCGTTCTTGGCATCATCTATTCCGATGATGCGCTCCACCTCTTTGACGAAGAACCGGCGGCGGAACTCTATGATTTCGCGGGCGTTACCGAAAACGAACGTCCGTTTGACAGCGTGTGGAATAAGGTGCGCCGCCGCTACAAATGGCTTATCGTAAACCTCGGCACTGCATTCCTTGCCGCAGCCGTTGTCGGTCTTTTTAAGAACACCCTTGACCAGCTGGTGCTCCTCGCCATCTATATGCCGATCGTCGCCGGTATGGGCGGCAATGCCGCGACGCAAACACTCGCGATTATGGTGCGCGGTATCGCGACAGGAGAAATAAAACTGAAAAATGGATTTCCCGCGATTATAAATGAGGTTGGCGCCGGATTTGTAAACGGAATTATAACCGGCGGAATCGTCGCTCTTGTCGCGATATTCTGGAATAAGAATCCTCTGTTCGGTTTCGTTATCGGCAGCGCGATAGTGTTCAATCTTGTCATCGCGGGATTTTTCGGCGCGCTTGTCCCTCTCCTTTTAAAAAAAATGGGCAAAGACCCCGCTACCTCGGCAACTATTTTTATCACTACCGCAACGGACGTGTTTGGATTCTTCGCGTTTTTGGGGCTCGCCACACTACTACTCTTATAATACGCGCTACGGGGTCTTTTATTTGACTTTTTTGAGAGTTTGTGAGTATTATACTCCCATACGCAAGAGACAAGGGTGGTAATTTTTTGTTCTTTGAACCCGCCGCACGGAGAGCGCGATGGAAATGGTGACCTTCCCTTGGGGAGACAGAAAAAATACTTTTGAAAAGCGGCTGGAAATCATCTGCAATCTGATACTGCGGCACAAACTTCCCCTTCGTGAAATAATCGCGGATGCCAAAAAACGCGCGCGGCAAGATATTTTGGCCAATGACTCCGGAGGTGACGCGCTCGCGACGTGCGGCTGTTACAACGCTTCGCCATGGCCGTGCTCGCACCGGTACTGCAGTTGTGTCCCGCTTTTCGCCACGACCCACACCAACGTGCACAGGCGCGAGTATTTCACTGCGGCGCTCGCTCGCCTCGTGGAAGAAAAATCGGGAGTACCTAACACGGATATCAACGCGCTGCTCAACGAAGCAAAAAGCGCTGCGCGTATCCGCACTATAAAAGAGCGGTGGTTTGAACGGAACGACTAGGCGCGCCGAAGTCTCCTCCGTAATCCCGCCCGCCCGCCTCTCTAAGAGAGTCGGGCGGTTTTTCTTATGCGCGCGCGCCATACTTCGTACGGGGTTGACTTAAAACACCAAAGTGCTACAATAGAAATCTCAAAATCAAAGCGAGTACTGGGAAAAAAGAGACCGGAACGAGCCTTTCACGGCCAGAGCCGCCTGCTTTTGACCTTTGCGTTATTAGTTCTTCTTTTCTATTATTTATATGCAGGAAGGGACAATCACCCGCCTCACTGATAGAGGGTTCGGGTTCATCAAACGCGAGGGAGGGGAAAAAGATCTCTTTTTCCATTCCAATGACCTTGAAGGAGTTACGTTCGACGAACTTCGCGAAGGCGACCGAGTCAATTTTGAGATCGCCGACAGTCCGAAGGGGCCGAATGCAATCAAGGTCAGCCGCATCTAAGCGGAAATCCTTGAGCGCAACAAAGCCCCGCAGTGCGGGGCTTTGTCATTTTTAAAATCATGGAAATTAGAAACATAGCCATCATCGCCCATGTTGACCACGGTAAGACGACACTGACTGACGCAATATTGCGCCAGACGGGAGCTGTGGAAAGCGGAGTCAGTATGGATTCAAACGCGCTTGAGAAAGAGCGCGGCATTACCATTTATTCAAAAAATGCTTCTATTTTCTATAAAGGTACGAAAATAAATATCGTGGATACCCCCGGGCATGCGGACTTCGGCTCGGAAGTTGAACGCGTGCTCCGTTCCATTGATTCGGTCTTGCTTTTGGTTGACGCGCAGGAAGGGCCGATGCCGCAGACGCGTTTCGTGCTCAAAAAATCACTCTCGCTCGGGCTAAAGCCCATTCTCGTCATCAATAAAATAGACAAACCGGCGGCAAACCCTGACCGCACGCATAATCAGGTGTTTGACCTTTTCGTTGAACTCGGCGCCACGAACGAACAGCTTGATTTTCCCTGTATTTATACTATCGGGAAAGAAGGCATCGCGCAGCGGACGCTTGAGGAAACAAGCGCCGACATGACGCCGCTCTTGGATATGATTTTGGAGAAAGTCCCGAACGCGGCAAAAAAGACTGATGCGCCATTCCGCGCTCAGCCGTTTAACCTTGCGTATGATAATTTTCTCGGGCGCATGGCAATCATCCGTGTCTACGATGGCGCGGTGAATGACGGCGATACGGTCTACGTGCGTGACCATGCGGGAACGACCACGAAGGGCAAGGTTACCAAACTTTTTACATTCAAGGGCGTTACGCGGGAAGAAACGCCGCGTGTTGAAGCGGGCGACATCGCCATGGTTGCGGGACTTCCGGCTATCTATATCGGCGATACCATAACTGATTCTCCTGACACTGCTCCGCTAGAGGCAATCGCGATTGACGAGCCGACCATTAAGCTCGCTTTCTTGGTGAACGACTCCCCCTTTGCCGGACGCGAAGGAAAGTTTGTAACTTCGCGCCAGCTCCGCGACCGACTTGAAAAAGAACTGGAAGTGAATGTCGGACTCAAGGTGGATTTCAACACGGAAGGCGCGGAGCGGTTCACCGTCTATGGACGCGGAGAATTGCATGTTGCGATACTTTTGGAAAATATGCGCCGCGAAGGATACGAGCTCCAGGTATCGCAACCGCAGGTCATTATGAAAGATATTGACGGCGTACGCCACGAACCGTTTGAGGAACTTGTCGCGGATATCCCGAACGAATATCAGGGTACGGTTATTGAAAAGATAAACGCGCGCGGCGGTTCTCTCGCGAAAATGGAAACGCACGATACGCGCGTGGTTCTCTTTTTTGAGGCGCCGAGCCGCGGCATATTCGGCTATCGGAGCAAGTTCATCATGGAAACGAAGGGGGAAGGGATATTGACGAGCCGCGTCATTGGGTTTCGGCCCTACGCGGGAGAAATCGCTCATCGGGATGTCGGCTCAATGATATCGCAGGTGTCCGGAAAAGCGCTCGCCTACACGCTTGATAATCTGCAAACGCGCGGCGCGCTTTATATAAAAGAAAACACCGAGGTGTACGAAGGAATGGTTATCGGCAACACCGCGAAAGGCGAACAAATGGTGGTAAACCCCACCAAAGGAAAGCATTTGACCAACATGCGCGCTTCCGGTTCCGATGACGCGATACGGCTCACCCCACCGCACCTTTTGACGATTGAGACGGGGCTTGAGATTATGACTGACGATGAATATCTGGAAATAACGCCGAAGAGTATCCGCCTCCGCAAGCAGTATTTGACAGAGACGGAGCGCGCGCGGGCGTACCGGAAGAGATAAGTAGGAAAAATACACATTGCGCGCGCAAGAATAAGGGTTTTAAGAGACCACTCCGGGGCGTTTGCTTAAAGCTCTTAGTCTCTTAAAACCCTTATTCTTGTGCGCGCCATATTTAGGAGTGTGAGGGGTTACTGACGGCGAGGGCTTGCATAATTTTTCTGTTTGTGCTATCATATACACAACTTGAGATACTCGTGTAGGGCTCTTGAGCGACGAACTGATTGAACCATTTCGGATTAGTACCTGCACCCGTTCCGTTTCCGCCAGAGGCGGACCCTCCCTTGGAGGGAAAAAGCGGAAGGTGGCCCAAGGCCCAAAAAACGAATATCTTATGACTACTCCTATTCGCCGACAGGGTCGGCGCGTCCCGCCTAGAACGGGATTACATTCTTTTCATAGTTCATCTCGCTTTGGAGCGGGACGGAACCGCTTTAGCGGCGCGCGCCGTTATGGAAACTCACAGCCAAACAGACGAAAGTTTGGCTCATTTGACGTGATGCAGTACATAAACCGCTCGCCCAGAGCAAGCGCAATTGTGGAAGAGGTCTTTACGCCGAAACACAATTTCACCGACTTCAATCTTGAAGCGTTGCTCTTGAAAAATATCACCCTGGCGCGGCTTTCCACGCCGACGCCTATCCAGGACGAGATAATCCCACAGATTCTCGCGCGGCATGATGTCGTGGGACTCGCAAATACCGGCACGGGAAAAACCGCCGCGTTTTTGATTCCTCTTATCAACATGACGATGAAAGAGCCGCGTCGGGAAACGCTTATTCTCACTCCGACGCGCGAGCTCGCCATTCAAATTGACGCTGAAATGAAAACACTCTCGCGCGGCATCCGCATGTATTCCACACTCTGCGTCGGCGGCACGGCTCTCTTACCGCAGATACGCGGGTTAAAACAAAAAAATCATTTCATCATCGGCACGCCCGGACGCATACTTGACCTGATTCGCCGCGGCGCGTTCAAGACAGGGCTGGTGACGACAGTTGTGCTTGATGAAGCCGACCGCATGTTGGACATGGGGTTCATTCACGATATCAAAAAAATTCTTTCCGGCACTCCGCGTGAGCGCGAAACGTTTTTCTTTTCGGCGACTATGTCCAAGAACATTGAAACGCTTATCGCCGATTTCTCTAGAGAACCTATAACCATATCGGTGAAAAAGAAAGACACGACCGACAATATTGAGCAGGACGTCATTCGGTGCGGTGGAAAAGAAAAACTCGCGGTTCTGACTGACCTTTTATATCAGAAAGAATTCACGCGCGTCCTCGTTTTCGGCGCGCGAAAGCACGGTGTTGAACGGCTTTCAAAACAACTGAACGAAAAAGGCATCGCCGCCGAGTCAATTCACGGCAACAAGTCGCACTCTCAGCGCCAGCGCGCGCTCAAGCGGTTCAAAGAAAATGCAGTGCGCGTGCTTGTCGCGACCGACGTCGCCGCGCGGGGTCTTCATATTGATAATGTCTCGCACGTCTTAAACTACGACCTCCCGCAGACGTACGAGGACTACATTCACCGCATCGGCAGAACCGGCCGCGGCAAAGAACGCGGCAAAGCGCTCTCGTTTGTGGAGTAAAACGGGACCCTCATTTCAAAAAGAACACTCCTCGCACTACAGATGCGAGGAGTGTTCTTTTTGTCAAAAAATGCATTGCTTGGCTGTTGCCGCGGATGTATACTTTTTACATGCGCAAATATAAAGTTCCGTGGAGCGATTATTTCCTCTTGAGCGTCAATCCCGCGATACGGTTTATGGTCCTTTCCGACTTCGTGTGGATGGGCGCGGTGGGGCTCATCGTCCCCATCTTCGCGCTTTTGGTGGATGATTTTATCCCCGGAAGCACCGCGGCGACTGTCGGGTTTGCGGCGTCCATTTACCTCATTACGAAAAGCGTCGTGCAAATTTTTGCCGCATCGGTGATTGATTGGATACGCGGTGAAAAAGACGATTTCTGGATTCTTTTTATTTTCTCGCTTATCGGCGCGGTACTGCCGCTCGCCTATCTTTTTATGACGACGCCCGCGCATCTCTATCTCATACAATTCGCGTATGGCGTGTGTATCGCATTCACGTTTCCCTCGTTTATGGCTCTCTTCACCCGCCATGTTGACACAAGAAAAGAGGGCACTGAATGGGGCGTCTATTATACGATAAACGATCTCGGTTCTGCGTTTACCGCTTTCGCCGGCGGCATCATTGCGACGGTCATCGGCTTCAAGATGCTCATCTTTATTTCTGTCGGCATCAGCATTTTCGGCGTCCTTTTTCTGTATCCGATACGGTACTATTTGTATAAGTAAAAATACATACGATTTTTCAAAAAATGCTTCATTTGTTGACAAATAAACAAGAAGGATATATCATTACCGCATCAAATCTTACTCCAGGGAACTAGGTCGGGTTAAATCCAGAGTAGTGCATTTGA
>CAZYWN010000030.1:0-6962 GCA_964651525.1 uncultured Candidatus Saccharibacteria bacterium
AAGCTCCGCGATTTCCATAAGCGCGCCGTCAGGAGAATGCCCCGAAAAAACAAGTTTTCCTTTCGCGAACTCTTTTAGGTGGACAGGGTTCACTTCATAGCGATGACGATGGCGCTCCTCAATCAATTCCTTGCCGTACGCTTTCCGCGCGACAGTCCCCTTTTTTAAAATCGCAAGATAGGAGCCGAGGCGCATGGTGCCGCCATAGTCGCCGCGAAGAAGGAGTTTTTTCTGTTCCGGAAGAATGTCTATCACGGGGTAGGGCGTCTCGGGAGCGACCTCCGTCGTGTGCGCGTCTTTCAAACCAAGCACATGCCGCGCGTATTCCACCACCATGAGCTGCATGCCATAACAGAGGCCAAAATAGGGAACCTTTTTCTCGCGCGCGAACGCGATGGCGCGGATTTTTCCCTCCACGCCGCGCTCGCCAAAGCCGCCGGGAATCAAAACGCCGTCATACTTCGCCAGTTCTTGCACAGCGCGCGAGTTTTTCTCATACTCCGCGGCATTGAACCAATGGATTTCCGGCCTGCGCCCCAGATGATAGGCGGAATATTTGAGCGCCTCTATGACCGAGATATACGCATCGCTTAACACGAAATCGCCCGTATCAAAATACTTGCCGACGATGGCGATTTTCAGCGGCTTTCCGTCCGTTTTCGTTTTTTCCACAAACCGCTTCCACAGCGAGAGGTCGGTTTTTTTCTGACACGCGGCAAGTTTCAGTTCCTTCAAAATAATTTCACCGATATTGTCTTTTTCAAAATTGAGCGGGACATCATAGATACTGTCCACGTCCGGCGCGGAGATGACTTTTTCGGCGCTTATATTGCACGATACGGCGATTTTCTCCTTCCGTTTTTTATCAAGCGGCGAGACGCTCCGCGCAATGATAATGTCGGGCTGGACGCCGTAAGAATTCAGCTGGCGAATCGCGTTTTGCGTTGGCTTCGTTTTCATCTCGCCGAGTTTTGACGGGACGGGTAGAAATGACACCATGACGAACAGCACGTCATCGGGATTTGCGAGCTTCAAAACGCGCGCGGCATCTATGAACATGATGTTCTGATAATCGCCGACAGTGCCGCCTATTTCCACGACTGAAATCTCTGCGTCATTTGAATCTGCCGATTTGCGGATGCGGCGCACTATCTCATCGCGTATGTGCGGAATCGCTTCCACGCACTTGCCGCGGTAGCCTAAATTCCGCTCGCGGTCAATCACGGATTTATACACCATGCCGCTCGTCATATACGACTCGCCGGCAAGGTCTTTTCCCAAAAACCGTTCGTAGTTGCCCATATCCTGGTCGCACTCAAGGCCGGACTTCAACACAAAAACTTCCCCATGCTCGGTGGGGTTCATGGTACCCGCGTCAACATTCAAATACGGGTCTACCTTAAGCGCGTTAACCGCAAAACCGCGCGCGAGGAGAATTTTCGCGATTGAAGACGTGGCGACGCCCTTGCCGACGCCCGACATCACGCCGCCAATGACGAAAATATATTTATGGTTTAATTTCGGACCGGGGTCGCCGGTCCTTTTTTGCGGTTTCATTTTTATTAGGTTCTAGGGTCTAGGTTTTAGGGTCTAGAAAAAAATTGATTTTTGTTTATCGCAAAAAATAATTTTTCTACTTTCTACTTTTCCTCCGGAGGAGGATCCGCCTCCGGCGGACTACTTTCTATACGGTGATATATTTTTTCGCGATATAGCGCCGGACGGCAAAGAAACTTGAGCCGACGCCCAAGACGACGCCGACGCCCAGAAGTATCGTCGCAATTTGCAAGAAATTGGCGAGGTAGTAGGAGTATACGTTGATACCGCCGAAAAATTGCTCCACTTTGTCGCCAAGCCAATAGGTCAACGGGAAAAACACGAGAATAGCGACACATGCGGAGATGAGTCCATAAAGCAGTCCTTCAACGACAAACGGGCCTTGTATATAGCGTTTTGACGCGCCGACGAGACGCATCACCGCTATTTCTTCGCGCGCCGAGTAGATGGCAAGGCGTATCGTGTTAAAAGTTATGATGAGGGAAATGGCGGCAAGTGCTAAAACAGCGGCAAAGCCGACGTTTTCCGCGCCGGTAATGATGCGCGTCAGCGTGTCAATCGCGCCTTTGTTCTGATAGAAGTTTATGGAGTCAACAAACTCTCCCGCATCGGCGACCGCCGCGGTCTGGTTTTCAAGGAAGCGCGTAATGGTTTCGTACTGCGACGTTTCTTTCGCGAGAATATTCAAACTTGCGCCAAGCGGATTGTCTCCAATTTCGTCCAGCGCCTGAAGCGTCAGATAGTCGCTCTCATGGCGTTTTTTGAACTGGTCAAGCGCGGATTCCTTCGTTGTGTATTCCACGGAGGCGACTTCGGGAAGCTCAAGAAGAAGTTTTTTGAGCCCGAGAATCTCCTCCTCCGGCGCCTCGGTCGCAAAATACACATCAACATCCACTTTCGCTTTCACGTTCGCGAGCGCCGTATCCAGCGCGGCGCTCACAAAGATAAGCGACCCCACGACAAAGAGGGTGACGGTGATGACGAGCATGGACGCAAGCGAGACGAATTTATTCCGCCAAAAAGAAAGAAATCCCGCGCGCGCTATTCGTTTGATGTCGGTTAACATAATAAAATTTAAGATTTAACATTTAAGATGTAAGATTTGAAACTTCTTTTGCAAAAAAATGTTTTTTAAATGTTAAATCTTATATCCTAAATCTTAAATCACAAAATATATCTCCCCGTTTTGTCGTCACGGATAATTGTACCATTCTCAAGGGTAATCACCCGCTTGCCAAGCGAATCAATCACTCCTTTATTGTGCGTCGTCAGAATGACCGTCGTCTTTAAGGCGTTGACCCGCTTCAGTATTTCTATGATGTCCTTGGTGTTTTTTGGGTCAAGGTTTCCCGTCGGCTCATCCGCAATCAAAACATCCGGCTCATTCACGATGGCGCGCGCGATGGCGACACGCTGGCGTTCGCCGCCGGAAAGCTCACGCGGAAAATTCCACATCTTTTTCCCCAAGTCAACAAGTTCCAGCACTTGCGGGACGTTCGTCGCAATGTCGTCATCCGACCTGCCGGCAACCTCCATCGCAAATGCTACGTTTTCGTACGCGGTCTTGTGCGGCAGGAGGCGGAAATCCTGGAATACAATACCGATGCGGCGGCGATACGCGGGGATGTGGCGCGTCGGTATCTGGTGGATGTCGGTCTTCTCAAAAAATACCCGTCCTTCGGTCGGCCACTCTTCAATCAAGAGCATCTTGATAAGCGTCGTCTTGCCCGCGCCGGAATGCCCGACAATTGAGACGAACTCCCCGGGCTTGATTTCAAGCGTGACGTCCTTCAACGCCGCGACATCGCCGGAATATAGTTTTGAAACCTTTTTGAAATTTATCATTGCGAATATCAGATACTACTATACGAATTGATGCGAATCATTTTGAAATCCTAATCTCTAATATCTAAATCCTAAACAAATCCAAATATCAAAACTTTAAATTCTAAACATGTTTTTGATTTTGAACATTGTGATTTTGAGATTATTTAGGATTTAGGGTTTTGAATTTAGGATTTGTGTAATTATTCGTATCTATTCGTTGCATTAGTACACATTCGTATATTGGTATCTTTTATAAATTTTTCTCCGCTTCTATAAACTCATCCAATTCTCCCCTCAAAAGCACCGCGTCAGTGTCGGATGTCTTCACCTCGGTGCGATGGTCTTTTACCATTTGGTACGGGTGCAGAACATACGAACGAATCTGCGATCCCCATTCCGCTTCGGTCGTCTTTGACACCCGGAGACCCGTCTCCTCTGCTTCGCGCTCTTTCTCGCGCCGCACGAAGAGCTTTCCCTTGAGTATCTCCTCTGCGCGCATGCGGTTCTGCTGCTGGTTCCGCTCGCTGTCCACATGCACCGTGGTGCCCGTCGGAAGGTGCGTGACGCGCACCGCCGTCTCGCGCTTGTTCACATTCTGCCCGCCCGGGCCGCCGGACTTTGAAAACTCTACTTTGATATCCGCATCCGGAATCGCAAGCGTTTCGTCTTTTTCTATGTGCGGCACAACTTCAACCATCGCGAACGAAGTGTGCCGCAACTTTTTTGCCGAAAACGGAGAGATGCGCACGAGGCGGTGGACGCCCGACTCGTTCTTGAGCGTGCCGTACGCGCTCTTTCCTTTCACCTCAAATGTCAAGTTTTTGTAGCCGCCGCGGTTATTTTCGTTTTTGTGCAATACATTTAAAGCCCATCCGCGCTTCTCTACATATTTACTATACATCTTAAAAAGCATCGCCGCAAAATCTTCCGAGTCGTCTCCGCCCGCGCCGGAAAAAAGGGTGATGATGCAATCGCCCTTGTCATACCTGCCGCCGCCCTCCGCCATCGCCTTGAGGTCATTGTATTCCCTTATTTTTTTCTGCGCCTCGTCCTTGTTCTGCCAGAAATCGGGCCGCGCCATTTCCTCTTCAATCTCGGCAAGGCGCTTTGTTTTTGCTGTATCGACACTATTAGTCATCACCGCAGTATAGCAGAAAAAAGGCGTTTTTGAAGCGTGCTTGACATTTTGTTGCGGGGAATTTTTTGTGTTAAGCCACCTCCCGGATTCGAACCGGGGACCTTTTTCTTACGAAGAAACTGCTCTACCAGCTGAGCTAAGGTGGCGCCGTGAGCCGAGGGAGGGAATCGGTCACGAATAAAATTTTCTTCAGAAAATTTTTTCGCGACCCCGCCTCGCGGCGTTCGCCGCCCTTGCGGCTCACGCAACGCTCCGGCCTTCGATTCCCCCGCGCAGGCAAAGAAATTTGCCTGCGCGGCCCCTCTTAAGCCGAGGGAGGGAATCGAACCCTCGACCTCCATCTTACCAAGATGGCGTTCTGCCACTGAACTACCTCGGCACTTTTTCAAAAAAATGCCCCCACTATTTTAAAATGGGGGTAAGACGGGAGCGACGGGACTCGAACCCGCGACCTCTGCCGTGACAGGGCAGCGCTCTATCCAGCTGAGCTACGCCCCCATTTCTGCCGTATTATCATACCGTATTTTCCGACGCTTATCAACTAACTACTACGATAGTTGACATTTAGAAAACTGGGGGTATTCTGTGATAAGAAGTCAGTCTGGCGACACATCCATCATTCATAGGAGAATGCAATGTTCCAGTTCTTTGATCTTCGGTTTGCAAAACTCCCTCATCGATTCATCATCAACGGAAAAGCGTTCCCACTTCGCGTAAAGAAATTGCTTGACGACAGTTGGCTCACGGAATGGTTGAATGAAAAAGGGGAAGTGATACATATCTGGGTTGACCGCTTTGACCACCGCGGGTTGGGCATCGCCCAATATTCTCCGCGTGAACTTGCGGTAGCACGCTACGAAGAAGATGGCACGAACAACATCCTCACTGCCGTGGAAACGCAGATCATCTGGCCCCATGCCCATCTCGTGACTCCAACATTCGGGGATGTGAAAAACGCGCGCGCCGCAGATATATATGAGCTCCATAGAGCGAACCTGCGTATAGAAGTAACCAACCGCAACGAAAGCGGTCGCGTAGCCGGCGGAACAATCAAAAGCGCCTGGCACACGACTGACGGGCGAGTTTTTGAAAAAATGCAAGACCTCGTCGTTTCTTTTCCAGACCCCAACAGTATGGAGGTAGCATTCGGGGGATTTGGTGAGCCGTGGGCACATTGCGATAAGAGAAGGGCGCTCCGCCTGGATGATGCAGGGAATCTGACTGAGGAACGCGAACTCGTGATGCCGTTCTAATCCTCCCCCTTTGATGCTGAAGCGTCAAAGGGAGAGTTTTTACTTCGATGATAATGTCGGCGGGAGGAATCGGACCTCCGACCTAGGGCTTATGAGTCCCTCGCTCTACCACTGAGCTACGCCGACAACGACTTTATGTTTTCAAAAAATAGCACAAAAATCACGACTTTTCAAATTAATCGCCCCGCCGCGTTTGACGCGGCGGGGCGATTTTCTACGCTGTTTTTCCCCATGAGACGAAATTCCAGGCGCGTTCGTGGAGATAATAAAGAATGATTTTTGTGAAGACCTCAATACCGCCGATGCCTAACGAAAGGGTGAGGCTACCGGTTAAAATAAACGCAATCGCCACGGTGTCCAGCGTCCCGACAATCCGCCACGACAAAACCTTCGCGACGCTTCGCAATCGTTTTTCCCGCATTATGTCTCCTTCTCTATTGAACCCAAACTTCTCTGCGGATATAACAAAAAATAAATGCTTTTGTTTTCTTCACGGCTCGGAAATGTAAAAATTACGTTTTCCCATTCCACTCGCTCGCTTGAAAATAACCCATGCGGGTTATTTTTTGCCGCATCTGCTCCAAAAGAAAAAGGACCTAACGGTTATCCCGTCAGGTCCACTGCTTTGGCATCACACAGAAAAGAACTTATTTCTCGGAATGAGAGCCCTCGCCGTCGGTGAGGACTTTGAGCGGCCGTTCAGCAAGAGATTTCATGACACCCTCAAACGGAGTGCCTTTGAAGACCTGGCTGAAAATGTCCGCCGTGGTAACTCCTGTGGCAAGGGCCACGGGACCCACTGCTTCAACAACTTTCTCAACAAAGAGCTTGTCGCCGAACATCTGGAGCGCAGTGACCATCTCACCGCTGACCGCGCCCATCCGCTTGACATACTCCTCGGTTTCCATGTGCATACGCTCAAGTTCCTGCGTGGCGCTTTTCCGCGCGAGTTCAATCTTCTGCTCATCGGCCACGCGATCGGCAACGAGATTGGCGTCCTTGGTCTTCTGGTTCTCTTGCGCAACGAGGAAAGTCGCCCTTGCTTGTTCAACGTCCGCATCAAGCGCCCTTTTGATTGCCGCCTTGGCAACTTCATCTTTCTTAACGGCGGTCTTTTCCTCTTCGTCAACGTCCTGACGCTTGAGATTTTCAATCGCCGCGGTTCGCTTGGCTTCTTCTTCAGCCGC
>CAZYWN010000031.1:0-6951 GCA_964651525.1 uncultured Candidatus Saccharibacteria bacterium
ACCGTAAAAATATCCGCGAACTCGCTGTCATACTTCGCAAGAAGAGAGAGGGTCTTCCGGTCGCCGCAGAGAATGACACGGAGGCGAAGCGGAATCGGCAACGGCATAAGGGTCGTTTCCGGCAACCCGCTCAGGGTGAGCGAGGTTTCAAACGCCACACTGCCGTTTTTAAGAGAGCGCTTCAGGAAATGCCACGCTCCGGGAACAGAAACGATATCGTCCGCGGAAAGAACCAAAAAACCGCCGTTCGCGCGGGCAAGAACTCCCGACGAAAGCATCGTGTGGTCGGAATGCACGGAAGCAAATGAATGTATCTGCCCGATACGGCCGGCGAGGTCCTGAACAGAAGTAATCTGCTCTGCGATAATGGGAACGCGCGGTTTCTCCTCTTCGCACGGCGCGGCGTTATCAACAAAAACAGTGACGCGCCACGGAAGAAACGGGTCGGTCTCACTCCCCGCCCTCATAAGACGGCCAAATCCTTCTCTTTCTTCATCCTGCTTCAAAAAGATTTCGTAGGATTCAGCCGCGTGTTTTTTGAGATTCTCCATCCATCGCGCGAGTTCGGGCTCAAGCGTCCCATCATCCGCAAAAGTCAGTTCCGCAAAGGCGCTGAGAATCGCCTCATTCGCCGCGCGGCGTTTTACCTCTTCCGCGGCATTCCTTGCCGCGCCCGCACAGACATTCCTTTCACGAGCCGCCGCAGAAAGAGCTTCCAGCAGATTCTTTTCCTTTTCATGCAACAGCGCTTTTTCTTCTTCGCCGAGCGCCCCATATTCTTCGTCGCTCATTTCTCGGATATCCTCTCCCCCGTCTTCCAAGGGCTCGCGCGACATGCGCGCAATCCGAACATCTCCGGTGACGAGAGACCCTGACACAAGATAGCCGCGCTCTTTCGCAAACGCGCTGAGCTCTGCATCTTTTTTTTTGCACTGTTCTTCAAAGTCGCCCGACAATTTCAGCAACTGGGCAAGAGTCGCTCCATCGTTCTGCACGTGCGGCATTTCCTCTCTCAAGAGAGAAAGCACGCGTTCTATCTCCGCGCGGAGTTTCCGCCCTCCTCCCGCCGCCATTGAGAACGGGGCGGGCCGCGAGGGGTCTTCAAAATTGTAAAGATAGCACCAATCGCGCGGCGGCGCTTTTGCATGGCGCAATCCTTTTTCAATAAGCGCGGCAACGCGTTTCTGTATCAGTGAAAGACAGCCACTCCCCTGCATACCGAAAACAGCAACATGGTGAAACGGCGCATCGCTCAAAGCGCCGAGACGAAGAGCTTCTTCAAGACGGTCTTGGCGCTCTCCCAAAAAGAGCGACATATCCCGCTTCTCCGCGTTGCGGGGATTTTCATTCATCGCCACGCGGACTATGTCAAGCTCCGCGTTATTCAACGGGTGCGACATTTCGTCCGAGAGTATCCCTTTCGGCAGATTTTCTTGAAGCGGCATATCACTCCTTTCATAAAATTGTGTCAATCTACAGTTCTTTTATTACAATAAAACAAAAAACCGCGCCGCGCAAATGTCGAACATCGGCGAGAAACGAAAGATATTTGACAAAAACATTATTTTCTTTTTTTATAAAAACTTTTATGGCGGCATCTTTTTTCTTTGATACCAGAGTGTTAGACTACCATCAGATTGCGTTTCTTTTACAAACCAAGAACAGGAGAGGCGTTATGAGCCCGCCAAAGCTTGACCTAGACAGCCTTATCCAGGAAGATTCGGAACGCAAGCGTAAGAAAGCGAAAGACCGTGAAGAGATTGCCCCCAAGGCGCACGGGGGTTCCGAAATGACCTTCAAAGATTATCTTTCCCTTCTCGACACAGACACGCAAATTGCGCAAAACGCATATGCGCGGCATTTGGAAAACATCAAAGCCGCCGGCGTAGAGACGATACCGGAACATGAGCAGTGGCTCGGCTCCAAATACGACTACGCGCTCTTCAGTAAGACGCTTTACGGTGTCAACCATATCATCGGCCAAATTATTGACTACTTTGAAGCAGGCGCAAGCCGCGCGTCGCTCGGTAAGCAAGTTCTGCTTTTGGTCGGCCCTCCGGGAACAGGGAAATCTACTTTCGTGTCAATCCTCGTCCGCGCGCTTGAAGCAAGCATCCGGCCTGTGTATACGATTAAGGGATGCCCGAAAAACGAAGAGCCGCTCCACCTTCTGCCGCGCTATATGCGTGAAAAGGTCTCAACAGAACTTGGAATTCACATTGAAGGAGACCTCTGTCCCGTCTGCCGATACCTTCTTGAGGAAAAATATACCGACGAGAACGGCGAGATACGGTGGTGGGAGGTCCCTGTTGTGCCGTTTACTTTTTCAAAACAAGGCGTACGCGGCATCACCTCGTTTGAGCCGTCGGACGAGAAATCTTCCGACATAACTACGCTCACCGGACGTGAAAATATCAGCGTCACCTCCTCAAAACTTGGGTATAACCACCCCCTCGCGTATGAACTTTCGGGAGCGATACCAAAGGCGGAGCGCGGTATTTGCGAAGGGCGCGAGCTCACCTCTTCGGACCCCGAGGTGCTCGGCGTATTTTTCAGCGTCGCCGAAGAACGGGAATTCAAAATCACCGGCTCGTCATTCCCGCATATCAGCGTGGATACGCTGGTTATCGGGCACACGAACATGACTCCTTTCAAAGCGTTCGCGGGCAACAAGAAATACGAGGGACTGCATCAACGCTTCTTCGTCGTTCTCTTTCCCTACCCGACGCGCATCAAGGATGAACTCAAGGTATACAAAAAGCTGATTGAGCGCGAAAGCGACCTCACGGTGCTCCAAAAGTGCCACATTGCCCCGGGAGCCCTGGAACTTGCCGCCACCTTCGCGGTCTTGACCCGTCTCGTACCCCCTCAAAAGGGTGTCGGGCTTCTGACCAAGGCGAAGATATACAATGGCGACATGCTCCTTACGGACCTTGAGGACAAAGACACGCGCCCCCAAGACATCCACGAGCTTATTGAAGAAGGGCAGGAGCCGGACGACATCAGCAAAAAAGAGGGCATGTTCGGCGCGACGCCGCGAGACGTGCTGGCGGCGCTCAACACCGCCCTTGTCCAAGAGTCGCGAACTTCAAAATGTCTGACTCCTCTGACAGCAATCCGGGCGCTTCGCGAGATATTCCCGCATCGCATGGGGTATACTCCCGAACAGATTACGGGGTTTCTCTCGCTTCTCTCCTCTGAAGAAGAAGAGGGCGTGATGAAGGAATTCCGCAATTGGGTTCTTGAAATGGTCAGTAAGGCGTTCCTTAAGTCGCACAGCGACCTCGCGCGAGAACTTTTTGAGAAATATCTTCGCGAAGTGGAACTCTACCGCAGAACGCAGAGGAAGTTTTTTTCCGATGCAAGAAAAGAAATTGAACGCGACCCAATGACGGGGAAACCGAAGGAGCCCGACATTAAATTTATGCAGTCGGTGGAACAGCACATCCCGTGGAGCGTAAAAGAAGCGGAAGTGGGCAGGGGCGAGCTCCTTGAGTATAAAGCGGTAGACCCGAGCTTTTCTTTTGACACCTACGCGCCACTCCGAAAAGCGGTTGAACGGAAACTCCTTAACGACACAAAAGACAGCCTGACCTTGGTCCTTTCTCAGGACCGTATCAAGGGAGACGAGGCCACGAAGCGCGTGGACGACCTCTTTTCCTCCCTGGAGAAAAACGGGTGTTGTGAGGTGTGCGCGAAAGAGCTTGTTGAAAAAGCGCGCGAGTTTCTGAGCGAATAACGCCGATCTTTTTTCTTTTTTTCTTTTGCCGTACCCCCCCCCTCTTCCAAGAGGGGGCTTTTTATTATATGGTAATGCAAGAAACAGCGTAGACAGGTCTTTGAAAACCTCACCTTCAACAGAGGAGGCCTCCATGCCCGTTATCGCGCCGGAAATCGTAAGCGAGCGCGGAAAAGCAGACGCGCGGCGGCATAGACAGAAGCAGAGGGATGCCATCAGAAAACAATTGCCGCACATTATCGCGGAAGAATCCATCATCACCGGAAAAAGAGATCGCATCATTAAAATCCCCGTCAAGAATATGCAGATACCCGAGTTTAAACACGGGCAATCCAAAAAGGGTAAAACGGGAGGGTTGGGGCAAGGAAAAGGCGGCAAAGGCGACATCATCGGAAAGCGGAGTGTCCCCGGAAAAACAGGGGGCAAGGATGGAAAACCGGGGTCCGAGCCGGGTGTTGATTACATAGAAACGGAAATTGAAATAGCGGAGCTGATTGAATTCATGATGGAAGACCTGGGGCTCCCGCGCCTTGAAGAAAAGCAGGTACGCAAAATCGTCGTTGAAGCAGGATGGCGCGTTCACGGAACGGCGCATACCGGTCCGCAAGTGCTCCGCAACAACAAAAAGACGGTGCAGGAGGGTATCAAGCGTTTTTGGTTCATGCTTGAAATGCTCCACAAAGAAACCGGGCGTGCAAAAGTTACCTGCTTTTACGCGCTCAGAGAGGCAGACGGAATCATACCTGACGCGCTTCGCCTTTTAGAGAACCTTGAGTTTGCGCATCCGGAAGGAATGACGGAGGAGGATATCGCGCCTTTTCCCATTATCCATCCCGATGACGAGCGTTACCATCGTCTTGAACGGAAAACGGCGCAGAAATCGCAGGCGGTCGTGTTTGCGATGATGGATGTTTCCGGCTCAATGACCGACGAGAAAAAATATTACGCCCGCTCGCTCTTGTTCTGGCTTACCGAGTTTCTCCGCAGAATCTATGAGCATGTGGATATCCGCTTTATTATCCACCATACGATTGCCAAAATCGTCGCGGAAGAAGATTTCTTTAGGACAGGAGAAAGCGGCGGCACCTTCTGCTATACCGCATACGAGATGGTAAACTCGCTCATTGAATCCGACTACCCGTTGAGCCAATGGAATGTGTACGCATGGCATTTTTCTGATGGCGAGGATTTTGACCCGGCGCGAACCGTTGCCGAACTGAAAAAACTCTTTGAGAAAAAAATCAACATGTTCGGCTATGGCGAAATCAACCCGGAGGAAAGCTCCTACTTCACCGCCGAGCTTCTGGACGCGTTCAAGAAAGAGTTTGACCTCAAGGAAACCAGAGAAGGCGACTTGAAGATAGTCGCGAGCGTGGATGATGATACTCCTTTTATCGGGGCAGTCATCAAAAAGAAAGAACACATCCTCGCCGCGCTTAAGGCGTTCCTCAAACGAGATAGGTGGCAAAAATGAAAAAACAAGAATTGGAGCGCCTCGCAAAGATGGAAACCCGCATTCTCCAAATAGCGGAGGAGGAAGGGCTCACTGTCAAGGAAACGATTTTTGAAGTTGTCCCCGCGCGGCGGATGCTTGAGGCAATGGCGTATATGTTTCCGGTCAATTTTTCTCATTGGTCCTTCGGGCGCGACTACGATTACCACAGAACCATCTATGACCATTCAGGCGCGGGAATTCCATATGAACAGGTATGGAACTTTGACGTCCCGAAGGCGCTCTTGGTGGAAACAAACCCGTTTGCGCTGAATGTTCTCACCATGGCGCATGTGGTGGGGCATGTGGACTTTTTCCTGCGGAATCATTACACCCGCCACGGAAGGAGTTTCGCCAACATCGCTGAAGAGGCGCGCTTCGCCGCAGAGCGGTTCATGAAGTACGAATCAAAATATGGCGAGGAAAAAGTTGAAGCAATCATTGACGCAGGCATGTCACTTCGGTGGCACCAGCCGCATGACCCGCTCCTTGAAGAACCCGACGACGAAAAAGCGCGGGAATATAAAATCAGTCTTATCCAAGAGAAAATAAGATACGCGCAACGGCGCGCGAAAGAAGGCAACGGCGGGGCAGAACAAAGCGAAGCCGCGATTAAAGCGCTTGACCTTGAACTTGCGCGCGCGCGGAGCGCGACCCCCCCCGAACCCGTATACGATATCCTGAAATATGTGATGGCCCGCTCACACCGCCTCAGAAAATGGGAGCGGGACATCCTTTCGGTGATATGGAATCAAGCGCGCGCGCTTGCTCCGAATGCCCGCACGAAAATGCTGAACGAAGGGTGGGCAACCTATTGGCATACGCGCATTATGCGCCGGCTTTTTGGGGAAGGGCTCCTCTCGGCGGAAGAACACGGGGTGTTCCTTGATTTTCACAATAAGGTGACCCAACAGCAGAAATTAGGTCTTAATGTCTACAGTGTCGGGCCGGCAATTTTTGAATATGCCGAAGACGCATGGAACAAAGGCCGCTTCGGCAGAGAATTTGAGGAATGCCGGAATCCGCGCGAAAAAGCGGAGTGGGACACCCACGCGATGAAGGGAAAAGAAAAAGTTTTCCAAATCAGCGCGTCCTACACCGACCATATGGCGGTAATGGAACTTTTCACCCCCGAATTTATCCACGGGCTTGAGCTCTATATTTACGAAGAACGGCTCAACGAAGAACGGGAGGAGGTTGAATACATAATTCTGGAAAAAAACCCCGAGATTATCCGCCAGATACTGATGCACCGGCATGCGTTTTTAGGAACGCCGGAGATCGTGGTGGTAAACGGCAATTATAACAGCCACGGCGAATTGTATCTCCGCCATGGGTATGACGGGAGGGAGCTCGAAGACACCTACACGCGCGAGACGCTCCGCAATACCTTTTACGCGTGGGGCAGACCCGTGCACCTTGAGACAATAGTTGACGAAAAACCGACCCTCTATTCATATGACGGCAAAAGCATCTCTGTAAAAAATGATGATGCTGACGAATGGACAGGGGAGGACGACCTGTCAATTCTTTTTGAATTGTAGGGCGTACAAACAAGTTACGGCTCATCCTTCAAAGAAGGATGAGCCGTTTTTTTAACGTTTTTAATGCGCGGGTTTTTCCCGAGCAAGTTCTGCAATCTCACGTGCAACAGACTCAATCTCCGGATGCTCATTTTTCATGCGCGCGGCGTACGCCGCCCTTGCTTCTTCAGGGCAGT
>CAZYWN010000032.1:0-6328 GCA_964651525.1 uncultured Candidatus Saccharibacteria bacterium
TCGTTTTTAGAATTGCAGAACATTTTGGTCTGTGTTTTGAGCTCGGCGTGGATTTCAAGGCCTATTGTCGGAATATACTTCATATGGTAATAGTATTATAACGTCTTTAATTTTTAATTTCCAATTTTGAATTTTGAATAAGTTTTGAATGATTTAATTTTCTAAAAATTCGTTCATTCGAGTTTGATTCGAAATTCAAAATTTATCATTCAAAATTTTTTATTATGATTTCCTACTCCGACTTAAAACGCGGCACTGCGTTCATTCTTGACGGCGAGCCATACGAAGTGCAAGAAAGCCAGTTTGTGCGTATGCAACAGCGAAAGCCCGTCATGCAGACGAAGATTAAAAATCTCATCACAGGGAAAGTCGTTTCCCGTAATTTTCACCAGAGCGAATCGTTCAACGAAGCGGAAATTGTCGGGAAAGAGATGCTCTTTCTTTTCGCGCACCGCGGACAATACACTTTTATAGAACCAGGAAACCCCAAAGACCGCGTGGTGCTTGACGAAACGCAGGTCGGCGATGTCGCGCGTTTCCTCAAAAATAATCTCTCGGTCACTTTCCTGTCTTTTGAAGAAAAAATAATCGGCATCAGGATGCCGATAAAAATTGAATATGCGGTGAAAGAAGCGCAACCAGCAGACAAGGGAAATACCGTCCAAGGAGGCACGAAAGAAGCGATTCTTGAAAATGGGCTCACGGTTCAGGTGCCTCTTTTCATAAATACGGGTGATGTCGTTTCCGTCAACACGGAGACCGGCGACTACTCCGAGCGGGTGGAGAAAAAGTAGTCACAAAAACAAGAAAACAAAAAAGCATACGGCGCTTCGCGCCTAAGCAAAAAAGCAAATTATTCCCTTGCTTTATTGTTTCGTTGCTTCTTTGCTTTATTGCCTTATTTCACCGTTACGCTTTTCGCGAGGTTGCGCGGCATATCGGGGTTGTGCCCGCGCTGTACCGAGAGATAGTAGGCGAAAATCTGCGCCGCTATCATGTGGGTCAACGGCGATGCGTCTTTCAAATCCGGCACGGGAATCCATTCGTCAAAAACGGGGTGCTTCTCCGGCGAAATGCCGATAAGAAACGCGCCGCGCGCCTTGAGTTCGGAAGCGCTGCCGAGAAGGTCATTTTTAAAAGCATCATTCGCGATGAACACCATACACGGTGTTCCTTTCTCAATAAGCGCGAGGGTCCCATGCTTCAACTCCCCCGAGGCAAGCCCTTCGGCGTGCATATAGGATACTTCCTTAATCTTCAGCGCCGCTTCAAGCGCAATGGGAAAATAGAGCGATTTCCCGATAATATAGAGATGTTCGCGCGCAACGAACCGCTTCGCGGCACGTTCTATTTTCTTAAGGAGCGCCGGCGTAAGCCACGCGCGAATGCACCCCGCGGCGCGCGCGAGCAAACGCCGCGCAACGACCTCGCCGCCGCCGAGCGCATACGCGAGGAGTATCAAGAGCGCCAACTGTGAACTTGCCGCCTTGGTGGAGGCAACCGCCTTCTCCACACCAACATTAATAGGAAGCACGAGGTCCGACTCGCGCTCAACGGATGAGTTCCGCACATTCACGAGCGAGAGAACTTTCGCGCCGCGCTCCTTCGCCGCTTGTATCGCCTCCAAAAGGTCTGCGGTCTCGCCGCTCTGCGTCACCGTAATGAGGAGCGTTTTTTTATCCACAAATGGCGCGAGTTTGTGGAACTCCGATGCCGCGACAAACGGCGTCGCGCGTCCCGCCTTTTCTATAAAAAAATACTCTCCTCCCATACACATATGCCCCGCCGTGCCGCACGCGGTCATAAAAATCTTTGACACGTTTTTTATCAGAGCCACTGCGCGCGCCACATCTTTTTTTGAAATCGCAAGCGTCGTCGGAATTGATTCTTTCTGCTCAAGAATTTCCTTGAGCATGAAATGCGCGTGGCCGCCTTTTGACGCTGATTGTTTCGTCCAGCGAATCGCCGTCGTTTTCTTTATTATTTCTTTTCCTGTATGAAAATTGGCAAATCGCGCCGGCTCGCTGGCATTAAGAAGCGCGTACTCGCCGTTTTCCAAAAAATAAATTTTCTTCGTGTAGTCCAAAAGAGCCGCCGCATCGGAAGCCGCATACCATTCCGTACCTCCGTTTCCGAGAACAAGCGGGGAACCGTCGCGAACCGCGAAAAGCGCGCCTGACGCGCCGTGAAGTACCACAAACGCAAAGCGTCCTTTGAGTTTCCGCGAAACGGCAACGCATGCGGATTCAAATGATTTGTTTTTCTTAAGGGCATCCGAAATGAGATGGGGAATCACTTCTGTATCCGTTTCGGAGCGGAAGAGTTTTGTGCCATATTTTTTGAGTAAACCGTCTTTGAGCGTTTGGTAGTTTTCAATGATACCGTTGTGTACCACGGCGATTGACCCATCCGCGCTTAGATGCGGATGGGAGTTTCGCTCCGAAACACCCCCGTGCGTCGCCCAGCGTGTGTGCCCGACAGCAGAAGAACCGATACGGTTTGCGAAATCATCTTCGCGCGCGTCTGAAATTTTCCCAACGGATTTTTTACAGATGATTTTACCGTTCGCGGCAACCGCGAGACCCCAGCTGTCATAGCCGCGGTATTCAAGGTCGCGAAGACCCTTGATGATTTTAGAGACGCTCTGGTTATTGCTACCCGTATAAGAGAAGATGCCGCACATGAATTTAGGTGCTAGGGATTAGGTTATAGGTTCTAGGAAACAAGAAAGATAACTTCTTTGCGATGAAAGAAGTTAGTAATGGGTTGGTAAAATTTACAAAAAATTGACTTTCCGAGTTTTTGTGTAAAAATTTTTAAAATCTTAAATCTTAAATCTTAAATCTTAAATCTTAAATCTTAAATCTTAAATCTTAAATTATTTGATCGTGCTGACTAACTTCCCGCCGAGCCATGCGAGGATGGAAACGACGACGGCACCCATAAGCGCGGAGGGGAATCCGTCCACCGTGAACCCTTCCACAAAGGTGCTTAAAAACCAGAATAAAAACCCGTTAATGACAAGCGTAAACAATCCGAATGTCAAAAAATTGATGGGGAGCGTTAGGAGAAAAAGTATCGGCCGAATCGTCAAGCCGATAACGCCCCAGAAAAATGCGAGAATGATGGCAGTATAAAAACTCGCGACTTCTATGCCGGGGACCAATTCCGCCGCGAGAAGAAACGCGAGCGCGGTTATAAGAAATCGCGCAACGAGGACACCCATACGTTCATTCTTGCACACTTGTTTCTTGTTTTCTATAATAGAAGCACTGGCTTGGCAGAGTGTGGGCCATTTTTGCCTTGCTTCCCCGATAGAACACTCGAGAGTTCTGCGGGGCGACACAGTCATGGTCCCCGGCGATGTACACGCCGCGTGCGTGAGACCGCCAAAACACCTTGCGTGTTTTGGCGGTTTTTTGTTAGAAATTGCTTTTGAATAAAAGGAAAATTCCGTTATTTTTTGGTAGTTGCATTTTTATGAGAATATGCTATAATTATAGAAATTTCAGCATATCTTTGCAAAACCAGCGCCGTTTACCTCTTCTCGTATAAGGGGTTCTATGCTCGCCATTCAAGAGCCAACTCAAGCAGTACCGGTGGTGGATGTGGAGAGTCTCGCGCAGTGCATCAAACGCTTCATCTGTGAAGAATGTACACGTGCGCCAGGGGGGACCCTTGTTCATCGGTGCGGACGTCCGATAGAAACGCGTGAGACCGTAGTGAGGGAACCTGCGGTACAACCGCAAAAGGTTCCGTATTGTCCTACGTGTGAAAAATAAACCAGAGGAACTGTGGTTCACCGTCGTGCCCTAAAAAGCACGGCGGTTTTTTTCTACGGTTCTTGACATTTTCTAAAAAAATAGTAATCTTAACGGAGAGTTATTTTTTTATTCTCACGATGGAGATTCCAATGCGTGACACACGGCCGCTTCTTGACATTGATGGTAAAACATACTTCGCCGACCGCTATGACCCGAAAAGCATCCACCTGCACGAAGTCACACGCGTTCTCGCCGATGAGACAAGTCAGCATCAACACATTCAGATCTTTGACACAAAAAAACACGGGCGGGCTCTGGTTCTTGACGGCTTCCCGCAGATTTCCGAACGCGATGGATGGCTCTATACGGAGGCGATGGTCCTTCCCGCGCTTTTGGCGCATCCAAACCCCGCACGCGTCTTGATACTCGGCGGAGGCGACGGCGTGGCGGCTTCTTTCTCTCTGTGCGACCCGCGGGTGGAAAACATCACGGTCGTTGACTTGGACGAGCGAGTCGTTTCACTCACGCAAAGGCACCTGCCTTCGCTCTGGAAAGGCGCGCTCAAAGACAAACAAGAGCACTTGAGAATCTACTATGATGACGCGCTTGCGTTCCTCAACCGAACCGCGCTTCTCAATCGAGCAAGGTTGGAGTACGACATCATTATCTCCGACATCACCGACCCGAATGAAAGCGAAAGCGCGGCGCATCTTTTGGGACCTGAATTTTTTGCGCTGATTTCCGCATGCCTTGCGCCCGATGGCATCCTCGCGATGCAGTCGGGAGAATATTCTCCGGATACAGAGACAGCGCATGAAAGTTTTCTAAAGCTTGTCTCGAGGAACTTCGCGCACCATCTCACGTGCGCCGTCCACATTCCATGGTTCAGCACGGAGTGGTCGTTCACTTTCGCGCGGAACACGCGGCGCTTGCCTGATTTCCTTGATATTGTCCTCACGCGACATCTTTTCAAGAACCATGCGCCACTTGCATCAAAACTTCGTGAACTTACTAGCGGTAAACTCGCCGCAATGTTCGCGATGACGGAAACAGCCGCGCCGAGCGGCATGTAGTATTCCGTTCCCATCACCAAAGCCCGCCGCGTCAGACACGGCGGGCTTTTTTAATTTCCACTATATTTAAACCGCGGTACCTTTTTACCGTCAACCGCCACTTTTTCCATGAACATCTTGAGCGGGCGCGCCCATAAGTCATGCGCGCCATAGAGGGCGCGGTACACAACAATCTCCTCAAGCGTTTCACTATGCCGCGCCACGCCTAATACTTCATACTCTTTCCCCTTGTAATGCCTGTATTTTCCTAATTTAAGCATGTTATTTTCCATGACAATGTTTGTATTTCACTGAAGTTCCGTCCTCTTTTTTCGCTCCGCATGGGCAGAGCGACTCCTTCAAAAATTTCCCCAAAAGTTCTGAGCTTGATTGAACCTTCCCGCCTTTGCCAATGCCAAAAATCATTTTGCAACCGATTTTGTTGCATACCGCAACTTCGGGAATATTGTCCAATTTCCTATCGCCGCCGTTTGCAAAAATGTCGGGCTTTAGATATGCAATCTCTGTACACACGCTCATATCCTCCGGGTCCGCCTTGTGCCGCGTCAAAATCACCTTGTCAACGCACTGAATTGATTCCAACAATTCTTTTCTCTCGTCCTGCGGCATAAACACAAATCCTTTTTTCTTGCGGAGCCAGTTGTCGTTGTTTAAAATAACGACGAGTTTGTCGCCCAATTTTTTCGCTTCCTGAAACATCCGGACATGCCCGACATGCACCGGGTCCATCCCGCCGGAAACCGCGACTATGATGCGTTTTTTATTTCCCATGACATCTCTTATACTTTTTTCCCGAGCCGCATGGACACGGAGCATTTCTGCCAACTTTGCCCGCTGAAGCGCCTCGCGCGGGCGGACTTTGTTCCTCTGGCTTATTCGTTACCACCTCCATCTTTTCTTCTGCCCGTGGCATTGCGGCTTCTCCGTGTTCGCTCTTGTCCGATAAGGTGCTGAGCATATCCACGACATGATGGTCTATGGATTCCTGCATTTCTTTGAAAAGACGGAGTCCTTCTTTTTTGTATTCCACCAACGGTTCGCGCTGACCGTACGCGCGGAGATTCACGCTCTGGCGCAGGTAATCCATCGTCTCCAGATGCTCCATCCAGTGCATGTCTATTGCCTGTAATATAACTCGTCCGGCTACAGAAATGTATCTCTCGCCAAGTTTTTCTTTCGTGGAGGTGAGCCGTTCTTTCGCGTCCGGCACATCCGTATCAATTTTTTCCAAAAACTCCCGAACCGCGTCTTCTTCGCCTAAGAGAAGCCGCCGCCGCAGACCATAAATCGTGTGCCGCTGGTGGTTCAACACATTATCAAACGCGAGCACGTGTTTCCGCGCGTCAAAGTGGAACCCTTCAATTTTCGTTTGCGCCGATTCAAGCGACTTCGTGATAATCCGGTTCTCAATCGGCTGTTCTTCGGGAATACCGAAGCGCCCCATCAGATTTTTAATCGCATCCGCGGCAAAGACGCGCATGAGCGAATCCT
>CAZYWN010000033.1:0-6014 GCA_964651525.1 uncultured Candidatus Saccharibacteria bacterium
ATACACTGCCAGAAACCATCGGAGTCCTTTTTGATGAAGTCCGCGATGGCGCCGGAAGCGCCGAGGAGACCGCTCTCCTCCAGGGCGCGACCATCGGTTGTCGGCGCGCCGAGAAATGCATGCGGAAATTCAATCCAGATTTTCGGAAGAACCCGGATGCTCTCCGCTCCTTGCGGAGGCTCGTGACAGACCCGCACGGCGTCTGTCTTCAGGAGGAACCACAGCGCTCGGTGTATCTCTGCCGAAGGAATATCCGCGGTGTTCATAATAACCGCGGCGTAGAAAATAGCGCTCCAGCGGGCAAGACGCGCCTGCTCATCGGCGGACACGACGGCGCCTTTCTCTCCTCCTTCAAGAAAAGAAACGAAGTTCTTGACGAGGCCGTGCGCCTGTTCTTCAAGAATGACGTGCTCCGTGCTCCCCGCATCGCTTTTGGCGGCCTCGCCCCACAACGAGACGAGCTCCATCGCGCAGTCGCTCACCCATTCCCGCGCCCTGTCAAGCGTTTCACCGATTTTCTTCGCTCCGTCCGCGCTCCTCTGGGGAGGGGCGATCGGTTCCCGTGACGGCGGCGCGGTTGGTACCGGCGCGCGCTGAACCTTCTTGAATTCCGGTTTTTTTGGCTTCTTCTCGGGTGTGCCGCCGTTCAAGCCCTTGAGCTGGTCGGCGAGAGAAGTGTTGAATACTCCTGCTGAAGTTTCTGACATGACATCTCCTCTCTCTGTGGCGCCATTTATTTCAATAGAGGCGCTTTTCGTTTTTATGGAACGCCCGAAAAACAGACGCCCGTTCCGCGAGGCATATTCTATTCACTGAACCCGCGAGATGGAACTATTCCCCTTATTTTCAAGAGTACAAGGCCATCTGTTATACATTATACCAATAATAGCATTCATTTGTCAACATAACACAACCCTTCCCCGCATTATGCACGGAAGGGTTGTGTTGAAAGATGTTTTTCGGTGGATTTCCTAAAGAAACCCTACTTTTTCTGCATTCTCGCGCCGTCAAGCCCATACACCGTTCCCGCACCCGAAAAGACGAAGAATAACAACACGAGTATGTAAATTATATGCTCGTCCACAATAAAGCTGTGCGCGTTCGGATAGGGGAACGCGAGGACGGGAAGATAATAGAGCGCCATGAGCACAATTCCGGCAATTGATGCGTAACGGACGAAAAGCCCCGTGATGAGCAGAAGACCGACAAGCGCCAAACCCCACTCGTTCACGAAATTCACCCAGCCGATGTTTGCCGGCACTGCGAACCACTGGAAAAGCGCGGGAAATGTTTTTGCTCCCGCGAGGTACCCTGCGGCGGTCCAATCCGCATCAAATATTTTTATGATGCCGGAATAAAAGAACAGCCATCCGAGCGAGAGCCGGAGCGCGAGCAACGCAATAAGCGCCCCGTCGTTTATTTTTAGAGATATTTTTTTCATATCACTAGAATTTGGAAGTTGGAATAAAAAATCGACCTTTCTAATCTAAAAATTGGAATAAAGCAATGAAACAAGGAAACAACTTGCTTCGTTGTTTCTTTACTTCTTTATTTTGGCGGTTTTTTCCCCTAAAACCTATCCCCCAACACCTGTAAAATTTGTCGCGACACCGCAGAGTGTTTTTTCATTCGTATCATTCGGTTTTTATTCGTAATATTCGTGTCATAACCTAAAAGATCGGCGGCACCGCCCCGAGCATCCATACTCCCAGCGCAACGAGAAAAATACCGATTCCAAGCCGCATAAGTTCACGATTCTTTTTTCTCCAGTTTTCAAGCGTGCGCGAAGCAACGCCAAGATATGCGACGAGAAGCACCACAAGCAAGGGAACAACAAATACGAAATTGTAGAGAAGAAGGAGCGGGGCAGCGGCCGCGTAGTTGCCTCCTGCGAGAAGCCCGAGGATTGCAAAGTACGGCGCTCCGGTGCACGGGAGCTCTATCAGCACAACAAAAACGCCGAGAAGCGCCGTCGCGAGCATAAGGGTGCCGGTATGGTTTTTTTCAAGCCGCGCAATTTTTTCGGTATAGTACTTCAGCCGCTCCGCTCCTCCGGGCACCATCTGGAGCGAAAAACCTTTCCCATACCAAAAGAAATCTTTTATCTCAAGCGCTCCCGCGATAATCGCGACGGAAGCCGCCGCGAGATAGAAAATTCCCGCAAAACTGGTACCGATGGCAATTTTCAATATCCCAAAACCAAGAAGAAGATAGGTGACATATACCACGACCGTATAAAGAAGACCGCCAAGGAACATCTTGGTGCGGCTCTTAAACACTCGTGTCATAAACGCGATGAGAAAAATAAGCGCTCCGAAGACGCACGGGTTGACGCTGTCCACAAGCGCCGCGCCGATGATTATCCAAAGAGTGAGACCGTCAGGAAGCATGAAAAATTTAAGATTTAAGATATAAGATGTAAGATTTAAGATTTAAAAAAAACTAGTACGTTCGCATTTGGCGGAAAATCTTAAATCATAAATCTTATATCTTAAATTGGTAGTATACACCCCGTCTCTGCCACGAGTGTTTGAAGCGACAGTACCCCCGGGTCATATCTCTTGAGCGTATTCCCCGCCGCGTCTTCCCGTATCCACGTCGGCGTGCGTTCTATTTTTTTGGCGATGCACCGTTCCGTTTCCGCATTCGGATACCGCGGGTCGCATTCTATTTCTTTTATGTACCGTACCGCGTCTCCAAATAGCGCTCTTTGTTTTATGCAAAAACTGCAAGTTTTCGCGCCATACATCCGCATCCCCTTCTCGTACACGCATTGCGCGAAGGTGTTATATGTTCCGGAAGGAATGACTTTCGCGTGCGCGTAATAGGTGACAAGCCCTAAGGCGCCCGCGAGGAAAAGCGCAACGGCGATTGCCGGAATCTTCGGCCTGTCGCGCCCCGAAAGAACAAATGCCGCGACAAGAATCGCTCCAATAAGGACTTTTGAAATTTCGCAGAATACGCAGATATTTTCAAGAACAAAAAGCTCTATGCCGGTAAGGTAGAGAGACGGCCCAAGGAAAATGACGGACAAAAGCGCGAGCCAGTGATACGGCGTATTGTTCCTTTTCCACAGTACAAGCAGAAATACGCCGGCGAAATAAAGAAAACCAAGCACCGAAACGGGGATGCCAAAAACCTCGGCGTATATACTCTTGTTCACCACGTCGCACGAGAGCCCTTCACCAAGATTGCAGAATGCTTCTTCTGCCGGAGCGTAGTGAATAGAGATAAGATAGCCCATTATCGCCATGCCGAGGAGGGCGAGAATGATGAGCACAAAATTTCCTATTTTATGTTTTTTTTCTGACATGAAAATAAAAAAGCACGAAGCACAAATATCGAAATCCGAAACAAACCCAAAATTCTAATCACCAAATACCCGAAACACGTCGTTTCCATTATTTGAATTTTTGTCATTCGTGCTTGTTTCGGATTTCGTGCTTCGATATTCGGATTTTAATAATTTTGACACTTGTCAAACTTTGTCCTTTCCTCGTTTTGGAAACGCAAGGTCTTTGTCATTTTTTCCACAACTGACACTCAAGTTTCCGTCGGAGAAAAAAGGTAATGGGCTACAATAGATAGTCCCTTATTACTAATTTTATCATCATCGTCTCCCCAGACACAATCCACTTCTGGGGATAGACGCATTTTCCGCATATGCGCACCGTAAAAAACCGCAAACCGATTACTCGAAAAAAAAGAGCTCCTAAAGCAGTCCTTCAAAAAAAGGGGGGCACTGCGGCGACCCCCCGCCTTACCACCGTGGTCAAGCGTGACGGTTCACTTGCCGCTTTTGACAGCTCAAAAATTGCTATCGCCGTGGAGAAAGCACTGCGGGCATCCGAAGAAATGCGCGAAGGACTGCCGCAAAAAATAGCGGCGAACGTTGTTTCGGAACTTTTTCTCATTAAAACAAAAAATACAAAGTTCGTCCCCACCGTTGAAGAAATTCAGGACATCGTTGAAAAACAACTGATGCTCCAAAAACTGGTTAAAACGGCGAAGGCGTACATCCTCTACCGAAAAAAGCACGCGGAACTGCGCACACAGGGGCCGATTGTTTCCGACCAGGTGAAGATTCTCGTCAATGAAGGAAAAAAATATTTTAAAAATCAACTCGCCGAATTCGTCTATTACAGTATGTACGCGCGATGGATTCCCGAACAAGGCCGCCGCGAAACGTGGACGGAATCCATCGGACGATATATTGATTTCATGCGGGAAAATCTCGGCAAGAAGCTCACTGAAACTGAATATAGGGAAATCCGCGACTATATGTTGAACATGCAGGCATTGGGGTCAATGCGCCTTCTATGGGGCGCGGGAAAAGCGGCTCGCGCGACGAACGTCACGGCCTACAACTGCGCATTTACCGCTCCGACTTCGTGGAAGGACTTCGGCGAGATTATGTATATCCTCATGTGCGGAACGGGCGTTGGTTTTTCCGTGGAACGGCAGAATGTGGAGCTTCTTCCCATCGTCAAACGCCAGACCGGCAAAAAGAACCCGACTCTCTTTATTGAAGACAGCAAGGAGGGCTGGGCAAACGCGCTCGTCAAAGGAATGGGCGCATGGTCTGAAGGAGAAGATATCGCTTTTAATTACAGCAAGGTCCGTCCGAAAGGCGCGCGATTAAACACAATGGGTGGACGAGCCTCGGGTCCCGACCCTTTGAAAAATCTTCTTGATTTTACGCGGGGAAAAATGCTCTCCCGCCAGGGACGGCACTTGACGACCTTGGACGCCCACGACATTATCTGCAAAATTGGCGAAATCGTCGTCGCCGGCGGCGTGCGGCGAAGCGCCTTAATCTCTATTTCCGACCTTGACGATTACGAGATGCGGTCTGCGAAAAACGGACAGTTCTACTATACGAGTCCGCACCGCGCGATGGCGAACAACTCAGCGGCATACAATGAAAAACCGACAATGGACCAATTTCTTGATGAGTGGTTTAACCTCGCGAAGTCGGGTTCCGGCGAACGCGGCATCTTTAACCGTGGCAGTTTGAAACAGCAACTCCCCGCGCGCCGCTGGAAACTTTTTGAAAAAGATTATTGGAAAAGCGGCATAAACCCCTGCGGTGAAATTTTTCTCAAATCAAAACAATTCTGCAATCTAAGCGAAGTGGTTGCTCGCGCGGAAGATACGCCGGAAACACTCATGGAAAAAGTCCGCGTTGCGACAATCTTGGGGACCTATCAGGCGTCGCTCACCAAATTCCCCTATCTCTCAAAAGAATGGAAGAAAAATTGCGAAGAGGAAGCGCTCTTAGGTGTTTCTATTACCGGTCAATGGGATTGCCCCGCGCTCCGGAACCCGCTTGTGTTCCGCAAACTGAAAGAAGTCGCGGTGGATACGAACAGGAAATATGCGAAGCGATTTGGCATTAATCCGTCAACGGCGGTCACCTGCGTCAAGCCTTCCGGCAATGGCTCACAGCTCTTTGACTGCGCATCCGGCATGCACCCGCGCCATGCGCGCTACTACATCCGCCGCGTGCGCATTGAAAGCCATAATCCGCTCCGCAAATTTCTTGAGGACGCGGGAGTCCCCTGCCATCCGGAATTCGGCTACTCGCGCGAAAACGCTTCAACATTTGTTCTTGAGTTTCCAATAAAAGCGCCCGAAAAAGCAGTCATCAAGGACGACCTTACCGCGAAAGACCAGCTTGAATACTGGAAAACGGTGAAAGAAAACTATTGCGAACACAATCCGTCCGTCACTGTTTCCGTAGGACACAATGAGTGGCTCGCCGTCGGCGATTGGGTGTACTCAAACTGGGATATCATCGGCGGGCTTTCTTTTCTCCCACGAAGCGAGCATGTCTATCAACTCGCGCCATACGAAGAAATTTCCGAGGAGCGTTATCAAGAACTCGCACGGACATTCCCCAATCTTGATTTCTCCAAGTTGACGCTCTACGAGAACCAGGACACGACAACTGGAGCGAAAGAGCTCGCCTGTGTCGCGGGCGTGTGCGAGGTGGATATACCGGTGGAACAACA
>CAZYWN010000034.1:0-6002 GCA_964651525.1 uncultured Candidatus Saccharibacteria bacterium
AAGCGACCGTCGGCGTAACGCCCGGAGGGGGATTTACGGGGACGATAGACTTGAGCGCGGCGCGCCCGCCAGCGCTCGTAAGCGCGAACGCGACGCTTCATATTTCCCCAACTTCTATTTCCTGCACTGACCCCAATCCGGATAATGGCATTACGAGCGACATCACCTGTACCACCGCGGAGTTTTGGGTTGAGACCCAGAGCGATATCCCCGAGGACACGTATACCATCACTCTCACCGCCGACCCTGTTCCTTCCGGTTTTGATTCAAAGACGGCGGATATCCCGCTCCGCGTCCGGCGGTTCGTTCCGGCGTTTGAGGAAATCTAACAAAACAAAAATCGGCATTCGCCGATTTTTGTTTTGCGAAGTCCCAATATTCAAACCCCAATGCCCAAATTTCTTTTTGGGGTTTATGATTTGGGATTTGCTTGGGCTTTGGTTATTGGGGTTTGGGATTTTCTTCACCGATGGCTGATGCAGTTCCCCCCGTTGATTCAGGAGAAAGTAGCAGTTTTTTCTCCGCAACCCTTTTCCCCCAAAAATAAAGCCCGCCAAGCGCAAGCACGAGCACGATGATAATGATGCCGATTATGGAGCCGGCATTTTTCTCGCCAGAGCCGCCTCCGCCGGCATTTTCTAGCGGGGGAAGATTTTGAGGAGAGAGAGAATCCATAGGAGTTTTTAATATAAGATACCAATATACTAATGAATACTAATGCAACGAATAAATACGAATATCTAAAACGTCACATTTGTAGCCATTCGTATCATTCGTAAGGATTTGTAGATTGGTATCTTCTATTTTTCATTATTTTCCAAACTTCTCTTTATACATCCGTATCGCTTTTTCCGCCGCCGCGAACGCGGCGTCTTTTCCCACCCAGTCGCCGACTTTCACCTCCTTCTTCTGGAGCTCTTTGTAGCGGGCGAAAAAGTGCGCGATTTCTTTGAGGAGGTGCGGTTCAATATCCGTCAAATCATTCGTGTTCGCGAAGCGCGGGTCTTCGGTCGGAACGCCCAATACTTTGATATCATCATCCCCGCCATCATTCATTTGAAGCGCGCCGATAGGGCGGACCGAAACCAAAACCCCCGGCGCAATCGGCTCTTCGCCCATGACGAGAATGTCCAAGGGATCTTCGTCGTCCCACCACGTCTGCGGCACGAAGCCGTAGTTTGCCGGATAGTGCATCGGCGAATAAAGCACGCGGTCAAACTTGATTAAGCCCGTCGCCTTGTCCACTTCGTACTTGATGCGCGAGAACTTGGGAATCTCAATGATTGCGTTTAATTTTTTTGGTTCTCCAGCGGGGAGGTCGTGTAGGAAATTCATAGAGTTAGGTTTTAGGTGATAGGTTCTAGGGGTTAGGTTTTCTTTATTATATCACAATAGTAAAGTCCGAAATAAATCCAAAGTATCCCAAACGAAGTTCAAAATCCAAATTGTTCCAAAGTATGCCAAAGGAAGCTCAAAATCCAAATGACAAAAACGATTAAGGCATTTGTCCTCCTTCGGAGGAGATTATTTTGGATTTGTTTCGTTTTTGATTTGAAATATTACTCAGGTTTTTTTTCGGAAACAGGGGATTCTTCCGTAACACCCTCAGCTGACTTTTCTTGTCCCTTGTCGCTTATTTCTTGCCCCTTCTCGGCATCCACCCCCTGTCCCTTTGCCCGAATATCTATTTTCCACCCGGTAAGACGGGCCGCCAAGCGGGCGTTTTGTCCTCCCTTGCCGATAGCGAGAGAGTAGTGGTCTTTTGCCACCTCTATTGTCGCCCTGTTTTCTTTCTCATCAAGAGTGACGGCGATTGTTTCCGCGGGAGAAATCGCGTTTTTGATAAATTCTGTCGGGTCGGCTGACCATTCTATGATGTCTATCTTTTCGCCGCCGAGTTCGCTAGTGACTGTTGAAACGCGAACGCCGCGCTGGCCCACGCAGGAGCCCACCGGGTCAACGTGCGCATCATGAGAGGCAACGGCTATTTTTGACCGCGACCCCGGTTCGCGGGCGACTGTTTTTATTTCAACGACGCCACTCGCGATTTCCGGCACTTCAAGCTCAAAAAGTTTCTGGAGAAAGCGGGGATGCGCGCGAGACAGACGGAGTGTTATTTCACGCGCCGATTCATCAATGGCGTAGAGGTACGCGCGCACGCGGTCGCCTTGGCGCAAATGCTCGCCCGGGATTTGCTCTTCGCGCGTGAGGACTCCCGTCGCGCGACCGAGGTCAATGTAGACAGTATCGCGTTCAACACGCTGGACGATGCCGGAAATTATCTCGCCGCGGCGCTTCCCGAATTCATCCATTGCGGAGTTCCTCTCCGCTTCGCGGATGCGCTGAATGATGACCTGCTTTGCGGTCTGCGCCGCGATGCGTCCATAGTCTTTTTTTGTTTCAAGCGGGAACACAATCTCTTCTCCGACGATGGCGTCTTTTTTCATTTTCCGCGCGTCTTCAATGAGGATGTGGTGTTCGGGGTTCCATCGCACGCGCACGTCGCCGTCTTCAACCGCATTCTCGTTGGACCCATCTTTTCTTTCCGCACCCTTTTTATTCGTGTCATTCGTTTCAATTTGTGTATTCGTGTCGGGTTCCTCCTCCATCTTGACAAGCGTTTCATCAACCACCGTTTTTACCTGTACAAAAGAAACATCGCCCGTCTGAGGGTCAAAGGTAGCGCGCACAATTTGTCCGCGCTTGCCGTAGTCTTTTTTATACGCCGCCGCAAGCGCGTCAGCGATGGCTTCTATTATCTTTTCTTTAGGAATGCCGCGCTCTGTTTCAAGCTGGTCCAGGGCGGCATTCATTGCTTTCAAATCAAACATACTTTAGGGGTTAGGGTATAGGCGTTTAGGGTGTAGTAAAAACAAAGAAATCCGTCAGGAAGACGGACACAAACAAGCCATATCGGTAACAATCCCAGTATAGCAGACCTGTTCGGCAGGTCAATAGCGATACAGAACAGGGGTATTTTCCTCTATCGATTATGCAAAAAACCGTTTGCAACAACAATAAGCCCTATCGCTATGACCGCCAAAATTCCAAACCCCGTTGCGCTATTGATGAACGTGACGACAGTTTCCATGTTTTAAAATAATTTTGCGAAATAATACGACCAGTAAAAAAAGAATATGGTGAGAGAAAGACTTTTCAGCGCAATAAATAATATCTCAGATAAAGAACTGTCAGGCAAAGTTGCGCCCAATCCAACAAACGAAGCAACAAACCATGCCTTGGAAACATCCAGGCAAAAAGAAGACAGAAGTTTATATAAAGGTGACCCGTGCGTCATCAATCTTTATAATACGCGTTTCCTCACGTTTGTCAACGCATCTGGCTATGTGGACAATCACTTATGCACACGCATTTCCTATATTTCACCGCGCATATTTCCTATAATTAAGTCAATCATTCAACAAGCGCTGTGGTAAACGCGAAGCAAGGTCAGGCCTTAAGGAGCGAAGCGGGAAAAGGCCTGACCTTAGGAGCGTTTTCCACGGCGCATCATCTAACAATTTAACACTTTCTCTTAATTTCTCGTTTTTCTTTCTCTAAAACCTAGCCCCTAGCACCTATAACCTAGAGCAATGCACTCTTCTTTTCTCCACACAACAAGAATAATTCTTGCCGCCGCCGCTCTCGCGCTTTTTGTCGCCGCGCTTTCTTCGCTCGGCGGATTTTCCGCCGACCCCGCGCGCGCGGCGGCAGGGGATGATGTAAACGGCTACGCATGGTCGGACAACATCGGCTGGATTAGCTTTGATGACGGCAATGTAAATGTAGATGAAACCACCGGCGCTTTTTCCGGCTACGCATGGTCGGACAACATCGGCTGGATTAATTTTGCTCCGGATGCAAGCGGCGCGCTCGAGTCGCCGAAGACCGGTGTATTCGTTGGCCTTGCCGCCGCGGGGGATTCAAAACCCGTCACTGGCTGGGCGCGCGCGTGTAGCGTGTTTCAAGTCGGCTGTTCGGGTCTGCTCAAGAACAGTCCTGATGGTAGCGATGTTTACCGCGGCGGTTGGGACGGGTGGATAAAAATGTCAGGTGGCTGGGCAGACGGCGTTACGCTTGATACGACGACGAACACATTTTCTGGCTACGCGTGGGGCGACGTCATCTTCGGCTGGATAGACATGAGCGGCGTCACCTACGGCGGCGCGCCTGCGGTGGCGGAGGCGACTCCGAGCGTGACGCTCACCGCTCCCGCAAATGTTGAAAAAGAAACGCCGTTTAACATTGAAGCGAGATTATTAAATCTTGTTGGGAAAACATGCACCGATGGCGGTAGTCCGGAATGGTGGGATGACTCGCTTGAAATCCAAGATAATGACGAGCGGATATCAAGACCGATAAGCGACGGTATTACCGAGGCAACGACATACACATTAAGTTGCGATAGTACTGATGGCGCACCCGTCACCGTAAATGTTAATCCATTCATCGTTTCATTTACCGCCGATGGATACTCTGCAACGAGCATCGTGGGTACGAGCGACGAGGCAACGCTTGCATGGAGTACCGCAAACACAGATGGCGGGACAGATTCCTGCACTATTTCAAACATCACCATACCGTCGCCTGGACTTTCCGGCTCTGCTGTGGTGAGCCCAGATGTTACCACCGACTACACTCTTTCATGCGAAAGAGAAGGCGTGCCTTTTGGTAGCGGCAGTAGAACGGTAAGAGTTAATTTCATCCCGTCGGGGTTTATTCTTGAACCGGAACCGCAAAATATCAGCATCACCACTATCGGAAGAGGCAGTGTCGGCACCGGCGGAGTGTCAGACAAAGCGCTTTTCCATGTGCGCGCGGACAACAGTTTTACAGCGAATGTTGACCTCTCTATTTCCGCCAACCCGTTCCCGTCTGAAGGGGTGAACATTTACAAATTTCAGATAGTGAAATTATGTGATGTGGCGGGAAAATACGTTGTATGCGCGGAAGACCCCCTCGTTGGCAGTGTACAAAACGGCGGTATAAGCGTGAGCAGCGCTAATTTTTGGAACGACAGCAGAGGGATAGAGTTTTGGGTGGACAGCCCCAATCCATTAACGGCGCGGACAGTGAACGAAATCGTCATCCACGGAGAAGAGGTTGGAGCGGAAACTCCCGCGACCGACGACATGAGAATTATTCTTGACTCCCGCCTCTTTGACCCGGAGTATAAAGAGTTCTAGACAACCGATAAGTAAAATTTTGATTATGAAAAGACGAAAGAAAACCTAGCCCCTAGAACCTAACACCTAGAACCTGGCTTGTTATCCACACATATTTTTAGTTCAACCTGCTTGAGAACGGTATAATAAAGACATATAAAAACAGGTTCTAGGTGTTAGGTTGTAGGTTTTAGAAAAAACCGAAAAAGAATCTTTTTAAATGTTTTTTAACCTATACCCTAGCCCCTATACCCTAATCCCTAAACAAATGCCCCCACAAGCCCCCTATCAACAACAGCAAAACAACCCGCCTTTCAACCAGCCCTTTAATCAACCTGCTGGCGGCGACTCGTTCAACAAACCAATGCTCTGGCTCATCATCGGCGGAGCGGCGCTTTTTGTCATTATTGCCGTCGCTCTATTTTTTGGGTCAGGATTAGGAAAATCGGAGGACGAGATAAAGGCGGAAATTTTGCGGAGCTTGTCCGCTCCGTCAAATGCGCCGGAGATTAGCGCGGAGGAGAAACAACAAATTTTGGAGTCGCTTTCCGCCCCATCAAACGCGCCGGAAATTTCTGCCGAAGAAAAGCAACGCATCCTTGAGTCGCTTTCCGCCCCGAGCCAGTAAACGAAGCGAAGCAAGGCCCGACCTTGCGCAGATTTTTCCACAGGATTTATCTTGTGGAAAAATCAAGAAAGGTCGGGCCTTGCGGAGAACAACGTGAACACCATTAGCCGACAAATTTTAGATACCGCAAAAGCCGTCATCCGCGCAGTGAAATCTGTGGTAAACGCGAAGCAAGGTCCGGCCTTGCCCTCCGAAGGAGGGTCCGCCTC